>CAYVEI010000111.1:0-15156 GCA_964450515.1 uncultured Terrimonas sp.
TTACGCAAACCATCAATGCCATGATCAAACAGCAGGGATACGGAGAAATGATACGGTCACTGAAAAAGGATAAAGATTGTTAAAGTTTGTAGTTTGCCCGGATGTTGAATTTTTCTAACTCCTGTTTTTGGGTTCTTGTCATTTGGTTCTTTGCATTCCTTAGGATTTACCCGCTTCGGGCCTTGCATTACATCCACTACAGCAGACAAGTTTGGTTCTTGTATTTTGATACTTCGATCGGATATCAATCGCGCACACTTACCTTATCCGGGCCCGGAAATGCTGCCGGCGCCTTTTGCGTAACCTTGCCTGTTGCCACCCATTCGGCGCCCCTTTGCAAAAAAGTAATAAAGCCAACACATTGCTGCGATTCATTAGCGTGTCCCAATGTGGTATGAAAAATTTTCCCTTTCCCATAATGGATCACCATCATCATAGGCTCATCGCGGCCGGTACCACCCTGGCCTTTTGCACTGTAAGCCGTAGCCAGCACTTCCATGTTTTCTGCGGGTCCGCGCAGGCGGTCGTATAACTCGTCCTTATTATGCATCCATACTTCCGGCAAGCCCTTAGTAATAGGGTGCTTTTTATTGCGGGTAACCACTTTAAACGCATGGAACTTTCCGTGGCTTCCACCCGTTCCGGGGCTGTTGTCTTTTACCAGTTTGCCTGTTTGGTCATAATATACATAAGGGCCGTCTTTTTCAGTCCTGTTACCCCACCCGCCCAGGCCTATCATCTTATTAAATTCCGGCCATTCGGGAAAAGCGTTATCTGCCGCATGTACCGATACTACCCCTCCGCCATCTTTTACAAAAGTTTCAAACGCCGCGTTGGTTTGCTGCGGCCAGGCATCGCCGTTATAATTGAGCAATACTACTTTATAACGGCTGAAAGCAGGTGTAAAGCCCTCCATGTTTCCTCCTGCCGGCGGAGTAGTAGCAATATCAACAACAAAAAGGCCTGTCTCTTCTAAGTAGCCCTTCATCATTTGCGTGGTTTGCGCCCAGTTGCCGTGATTATTCTGCCCGTCAATCATCAGCAGCTTTATTTTTTCCTTTTGCGGTTGCGCATGGGCTTGCTGCATAAACAGGGTGAACAGGCACGCGATAAGAAATATTATTTTTTCTCCAGACTTATTCATATGCGTTATTTTGATATATAAGAATGTAAAACTGTAAGAGAGTAAGATTGTAAGAGAGGAGGAGTGTAAAGCATAGACGATCTTTTACCATCTTTTACCATCTTACCATCTTACTATCTTACCATCTTACTATCTTATGGTCTTAGCATCCTACGATCCTACTTCGTTACCCTCATCACGCCACGCATCACTACGTAGTGCCCCGGGTAAGTACATACGTACTGGTAATCGCCCGGCTGCGCCGGTGCGGTAAAATAAATGGCTTCTTTTTCAGTTGGGCCCAATAGCCGGGTATGAAATAATACATCCGGCATTGATGGCACGAAGCCCGATTTTTCACCATTCAAACCCAGTTTTGTTGCCGCTTCGCCCACATTATCCGCAGCACCAGGTTTGGTAACCACCAGGTTATGCAGCATGTCGTCATTATTATTAAAGAGCAGCTTTATCCTGGAACCCGCTTTAACTGTAATAGCTTCCACATCAAACTTCAATCCGGGTTTAGTACCTATTACAATCGTGCGGTCAGCTCCTTTTGTCCAGTCTGCTGGCTGCCGGGTCACATATTTAGGATCATTGGTTTTTGAAGGTTTTATAGCTGCTTTCAACGTTTCCTGTTTCATCGTGTGTACATGCTGAGGCACGGCTGCTGTTACCCTGTTTTCCGCGGTGATAGTAAGCTTTTCCCCATCGGGCAATTGGTTAAGGGTATAATAACCGAAGTTATGCAGCAGGGTATTGCGTTCTGCAGATAATACGCCCTCCGCCTTTATTTCATGAATATAGCCCAGTCGCAGGCTATCTACCACCAACCGTACTTTTAAGCGATCCGGTGAAACAGCTATGGCTTTAATGGGGCAGGAACCCTGGTTAATAACCGGGCTGCCATAATTATGGTGATACTTATACGTGAAACTTGAAACAAGGTAAGAAGCCGCGTCCCGGGCCGATTGTTCATCTACCGGTTGGGTAAACTCAATTTCAAAACCATCGGGCTTAGCCTGCACTGTTTTCATTTCAAAAGCTGTTTTACCATTCCATACCATTCGCTGCAAACCATATTTCTCCCTGCCTGTAGAACCCCAGCCACGGGATGTCATACCCACAAACATACTACCATCTGATCCCCAGTTAAGCCGGAGGATACCGGATGAAAAACCTTCGCGAAATGGAAATACCACGCCCTGGTAAACGCCTTTTACTTTTTCGAGGTATACCCGCATGATCTTGCTCTGCCCCTGGTCGCCAACAAACAACTGCCTTTCAAAAGGCCCCATCTTTCCTTTAGTGTCGTAGTTAATTAACCCCGCGGTGGATATACCCAGGATAGTATGCGGAAACCATACCGATGGTGGTTTTAATCCCGGCACCCGCTTGGCTACATCATACTTGGGTTCGCCCGTATCAGGAATATCTTCTTTCTTAAGTGTAACAGTGGAGCCGGGCAGGTGCGACCATACCAGGCTTGCAGGGTTGCCTACAAAATCACCTTCGGCAACATGCGTAATACTACCCGATCCTACCCAGTCGCCCTGGTTTTCGGCATAAAATATATCTCCTTTATCGTTGAGCGCAAAAGCCGCCGGCGACCGCATACCGGCTGCAAAGGGCTTCATTTTTCCATCGGGCGTAATTTTAATCATCCATCCATGCCATTTGGATAAGCTTTCGCCATGATCGCCTACCCACGCAAGGTTCAGTGTAAGTATCATATTACCATCCCTGTCTAACACCGGCCCATAGGAAAACTCATGATAATTGGCTGCTAACGGCCACGAGTACACGGTTTCGTATTCATCCGCTTCTCCGTCGCCATCCAAGTCGCGCAGGCGCGTAAGCTCCGACCGTTGCACCGCGTATATATCGCCATTAATGTAATTCAGTCCCAGTACTTCATGCATCCCCTGCGCGAATAAGCGATACTGCGGCCTGGCGCCATTTTTCATATAGGGATTGGTGATGATCCATACTTCACCCCTGCGTGTAGATACCGCAAGCGCGTCATCGGGCAAAAAAGTCATGCCACCCACTTCCAGCAAAACCCCTTCGGGTATGGGAACGGTTTGTATTGTATAAAAATCTTCTTCTTTCTGAACATGTATGGTAGTGTCCGGGGTTTGTGCAAACAGGCTCATAGCGGCCGCCATGCCTGTTACCACACACAGCATATGTTTTACTGAACGAAATAACGTAAAATATAATGTACTCATGATTGTATAAGAATTACCAGGTAAGGGAATAATGTATGGTAGCACCTGCTTTATCTACGGGCAAAAGCAGCTCCTGTACAGCGGCTGCCTGCCGTATAAAAGGCTTCAGCTTTTCATCAATAAACAGGTAGTACGATTTATCATCAACAGCATATATTCCTTTTTTTATTTGTTCTATTTTTTTTGCAGCGGCAACGCGGTGATATAAATGAGCCGATGGATTGGCAACCGTTAATTCCCTTACCAGCCCAGAGCTGCCGGAAGTGATCATTTTATCGGTAACATTAACATCGTATATGCTATAACGATAGGAAGGCGCCCTTGCGGCATCTAAAGTATAGCCTTTCGTTTGTACCTCATCGAAAGATACGCTATCGGGCCACGCGGTATTTACCACATCGGGCAGTATCGCCAGCGACGGCGCATCCGATAAGGTAATCACACTTCCCAATGGAACAATACGCTGGTAAGGCTCTCCTCTTGAGTACCAGAGGTCTGTAGCATCTGCAAATCTTCCTCTCCATACCTGCAATAAAGCGCCCCGTTTTAAATCGTAAGAATAGTTAACCTGGTTAGGATTACCCACAGAAATGGCATGCGTGATCATCTTATTGTTATAGCTTAAAAAACTGCGCAACAGGTAAGGTTTCGCGGCAGGATCTATAAGTATTGGATTCACCATACTTACTTTTTCAGGTGTGCTGTTATCGCCGCTTAACGCGCGGTATTTGATATTACGGATCGCTACATTTCCATGATCGCCCTGGATCATTAAAGGACCGGCAGCGCGCTCATCTTCAAACAAAGGAGACCTTGTGCCCCCGGTTAACGCTATTTGCTGCTGCACCAGCACGCCGTTCAAATACACGGCTTCAAAACGCGCGTTTTCCGTTTTCACACCTTTATCGTTAAAGCGCGGCGCACGGAACTTTATTTTCAAATGCTGCCACAAACCCGGCGCCCTGGCTACATTCATCAGTGGGGCATAACCTTCAAAGCCGGTGTTTTTGCCATTATCCCATCGCTGGTATATGCCACCGCAATCGGAGAAGGTTGGGTGCAATACAGTCCAGCTATCAAATAGCTGAACCTCATACCGGCCCTGCAGATAGATACCGGAATTAGCGCCTTTTGCCATCATAAAATCCAACTCCAGTTCCACATCGCCAAAACTTTCTTTTGTTACCAGGTGCGTCCTGTTCTTTTTAGAAACCGTATTTACCAGCACGCCGGTTCCGGCAACCGGTTTCAGGTCACCTTCTTTATTTATATCTGCTACGGCATCAGAAGCAACAGCCCAGTTAGCTCCGGCATTTGTAAAGGCATCAAAATTGTTCAGCGCAATTGTGGTAAAGCCCTGTTGTTCCTGTGCATAACCCATACATAGGGATAGTACGCCCAGGAAGAGGAGATACATTCGTCTTTTGACCATTCGGATTGAGTTTATGGGTTTACTGTTTAAAAGAGGATAAAAGATCATTTCTTTAAAATAAAAGATAGCGAAACTATTACAATATTTTTTTCCCGGCGTTATTCTTTTCATGCTCAGCAACCATTTGGTCAAAAGCTTCGGCCCTTGCGGCATCCAACTTTGCTTTTTGTATCCATTCTGCTGCTCCGTACACGCCTGCTTTGGAATAATCAAAAGGCTTAAATTTAATTTTGCTGATTACCTTCTTATACTTAAACCGGAAATCAAAATGTTGAACATCCATAAAACCCGGATCAGCTATTACCGAATGCCTGTCTTTGCCTTCCTGCTGCCATGCTGCAAAAGTTTTTTTACCAAAAAGAATATTCTTATCACGGGTATCCCAATAGCAATTTTCATTGGTTAGCATATTAACTGTTGGCCAGTTGCTGCTCAGCAATGTTCCGCTACTGAAGTACACAATATTATTGGTAAACGAAAACGAACGGTGTTTTTCCACACGGGTAGCCTGCAACTGGGATTTAATACTATTGACAAAAATATTATTACGGATAATATTTTCTTTTCCATAATGCTGATGAAACCCCGCGCTTTTGCAGTTATACACCAGGTTATTTTCCATAACAATTCCTTCCGACCCTTCATCGGTATACAATCCCCATCCACCATAATCGAGCGAATAAATATGATGAATAACATTATTACTTACGGTTGTTCCTTCCGAAGCCCCCAATGTATATACGCCGCCCATATCGCTTAATACGCCCCATCCCAAATGATGAATATGGTTATATTCCACCCGGTTGCGTTTGGATGGACTGGGCGTATAGCCCCACACCCAGCCTACGGATACGCCGGAGTATTTAAAATCCGAGATTTCGTTATGCAGCAGTTCATTATCACTTCCATGAAATATGATCATACCTACAGCGCAGGGAAATACATGTCCTCCCGAACGGGCTATATTGTTAACTACTTTTATATGGTGGGTTACTTCTTCAGGATTAGCACGTAAAATGGTTTCGCCAATTTTAACCGCGCCTGCGCCCAGGTCGTGCAAATAGCAATGCTCTATCAATCCATTATCGCATGCCCTTCTGAACCATATACCACTGCCACCCGTACCCGAAACTTCGCAGTTAACAAACGACACCCGGCTGGCGAAATCCATTTCAATGCTTGCTGCCACAGGCGCGGCTGCCTGGGCAGGCTCCACACCCGATGGCGGCATACGGTAACCCGCTACCCGGAAAGCTATGTTTTCAAACCGAATATCACTCACCTTTTCACCGGTTTTTTCATCGCCAGATATGGTAACGAACTTATCCAGCAATGGCGCCATAGCGGTTGTTCCTTCAATGGTTTCACCGGGCTGCGGGCGATAATACAGTGTACCGGAACGATCCAGGAACCATTCGCCCGGAGCATCCAAAGCAGACCGCAGGTTTTCAATAGCAAATAGAGACGTGGCAGTAATGGGGTTCCAGGGCTTCATCCCTTCCCCGCTAATATATATGGAGGTGTCGGCGGGGTTATAGAACTGAACAGGTTTTTTGGTGTTATCCCAGTGATGATAAAAAGTGATCACCGCGTCTTTCAACTCCTCTTCGCTTATATCTTTCATCCAGTTTGCAGCTCCGGCAGGAATTTTAATTTGCTGAACCGCCAGCTCCGGCGCGCGGCCGCCTCCTCCAACAATAACCGTTTCTTTAACCGATACCGGGGAGTAGAATCCTTTATTGGGTGTTTGCGCCCTGGTAACACGAACGCCATTTACATACAACTGCTCAAAGCGCCAGCCATACCGCCGCGCTTCGGGCACATCGGCTTTCCATAAGCTGTCGGATACCTTTTCAAATTTGTTCAGGTAAAACCCGCCATAAAAAACCGCGCCTTCCTCTCCTTTAAAAATCAGCGGTGATGCTTCCGTACCACTATCCTCCACCGATAGTGTTAAAGTTTCCGGCATAAGGTATTCGCCCTTGCGAATGATTACCTGCCAGGCATGTTGAGCAGAAGGATTTTGCTTTCGCAATAGTCTGATATGATCTCTTGCAGCGGTAAGCGTTGCCAATGGCTGCTCTGCGGTTCCTGGATTCAAGTCATTGCCAGCCGGTGACAAATAAATTTGCTGTGCAATGCTGTTTGATGCCAAAAGAATAAGGAAAAAGAGAATAGGTACAAGTCTGATATTTTGTTTCACTATGAAAAAATTATTGATTTGCTAAAGAAGAAGTTAAATGAAATAAAAAAAATCAATACTTAATAACCGGAACAGAACCCAATTTACGATTCTTTGAATTGTCGTAAACTGTTATCCAATACATTCCAGGCTGTGTAATTTCTTTAAAATGTATTTCAGTGCTGTTACTAAAGGCTTTTTGAAAAATAGTTATACCCTTAGAATTGGCTATAAAAACCGTATAATTTTTAGAAGGTTGTAATCCGGTTATTCTAAATGCTTTACTGATCGGATTCGGATAGGGATAAATCTTCTGGTCAGGATATTCAGGATCTACTATACCTACAATTCTTGGTGCTGCCCGCCAAATACTAATACTGTCAATGGAGGTTTGATTTATATAACAGGAATCGCTGGTTCGCATGGTAACATATACCCAATTTCCGCCAGCCAACAAATCTTCAGGTTTTAAGGTTAATGAATGACTATAAGATTCTTTTTGCAATACTACATTCAGATTTCTGTCTTTTGCAAATGTAAATTTTGGATTGTTACCTCCACCCCTTACATTTTCTGCAGAAAGAACAACAGGATCATTATTGATACTTGATAAAGTTGTTGAAGCCAATTTTACAACAGGCATTGACGCCGCAATGATTTCAAAATCTTTAATTAAAAAAGCTGAATCATCATATGAATTGTATGCAACTTTTATTTGATGCTGACCTATTGATAGTATTGAAGGATCAAATTCAAAACTACTGTCAGCTCTTAATTGTAAATTAATATTATCCAGTTTTACAGAAACAATAATTTTAAATGTGTCGGGAAGATTAGTGATTTTGGGCGTTTGTAATTCTGCTGCAATGCAATACTGATCGGCCAATACTGATAGCATGGGGCGATCTATTGGCTTATTTGCCTTTCCCTGATCGTTTATCGCAACAAACTGAAATCTTCCGTTTCCAAAAATGCCGGCAGCATAAATATTTCCATTGGTGTTTATGGCGAGTGACGCTATATTGCTGTCAAAGTAATGAGACTCTCCAAGCTCATTCCAGGTGCTTCCATCCCATTTTGCCACAGAAAATTGTGCTCCAGTGCTGATTGTACTACTGGCAGCATATACATTACCCGAATCATCTGAAACCATTGAAGAGACGTACCCTTCCTTATATTGGCCTTCACCGGATCCTGCTTTGCTCCACGTTGTTCCATCCCACCTGGCAACAAACTCATTGTATTTACTGTAGCCTTCGTTATTGTAGCCGCTGGCAAGTAAGTTTCCCTTACCATCTAATGCGAGAGCAGTTATTTTTGAAGCAGAATTTAATGCATTTGCTCCTTCACCTACACGTGATATAGCATTTCCACTAATCTTCTCTACATAATATTTTCCGTTTTCATCCCTGTTTGTATTTCCTGCATAAATATTTCCTACACTATCAATTATCAGAGAACAAAGATTGCCATTGTAATACGCGTAATCAGAAACCCGGTGACCATCCCATTTTATAATACCATAGCTATACCCCAAACTATCTCCAAAAGCGCCCGCTGCATAAATGTTTCCTTTTTTATCGGAGGTGAGAAAAGTTAATGGTTCAAAAATCTTAACCGGATCATTAGCATCACCAAGTTCACTCCAGGAATTTCCATCCCATTTAGCGATGTAGTACTTTCCATTTGAATTGGTAAAATGACCGGTAACATATAAGTTACCTGATAAATCCGTTGCCATCAAAACCGGATAATTTCCATTGTTTGCATCATCAGGTGCTTTCCCTTCTAACCTGCTCCATGTTTTTCCGTTCCATCGGGCAATATAATAATCTTCTGATCCGGGAGTTACAAAATTGCCGGCAGCATACACAAATCCTTTTGAATCTACAACTATTTTGTTTATCCCATTATTAGCCTGTAAGTGTTCTCCCTGAAATCCCAGCTCCTGCATTGTAGTTCCATCCCATTTTGCTATGTAACGATGTCCTCCTGTGTTTTTAAAGTTACCCGAAGAATACAAACTGCCGTCTTTATCAAGAAAGATTGCGCGGATAGCATCATCTGTAGCATACCCTACGTTAAATATTTCAACACGCCTATTGCCATCCCATTTTATCACATTTGTATTGCCAAGCATATTCGTTCCGTACCCCCCGGCATATATGTTTCCGTTCTGGCTTATTGCCATAGTATTAAAAGGGCCGTTTGCCCTCAATGTATCTGTTCCATTTCCCACTACACTCCAACTCGTCCCGTTCCATTTTGCAATATAATATTCACCTGTGCTATCTGTAAATGCGCCTCCGGCATAAACATTACCATTAGTATCTGTTTTAACACAAGTGATATCCCCGTTGGCATCTAACGAAGATACTCCACCCAATTCTTCCCAATCCATTCCGTTCCATTTTGCCACATAATACTTATCCTTACTATTTGTAAAATGACCTGCCGCGTATACATTGCCCGTACTATCTGTTGTCAAAGAATAAATATACCCATTGGCACGCAATGCATTGGAACCAACTCCCAACTGAGACCAGCTCGTTCCATTCCACCTGGCCACATACCCATTTCCGGAAGTGTCGGTACAACCACCTGCAACGAAAAGGTTGCCAGTTACGTCAACAGTCATTGTATGTATATATCCGTTTGGGTTTAAAGCATTAACCACTCCCCCAACCTCAGACCATTCTGTTCCATCCCATTTGGCTATTGAGGTGTATCCTGTACTATTCGTAAAACTACCTGCGGCATACAAATTGCCAGTTGTATCCACGGCGAGGCAGTAAATAAAATTGTTCGCATTCAAAACACTACTACCACCTCTGAGTTCCAGCCAATGTTGTCCATCCCACTTTGCTACCATAAATTTATTTTCCAAATTTTTGAATTTCCCTGCTGCATAAATATTGCCTTTTGAATCGGCAACAACAGAAAGGATCTCTTCATTAAAAATATTAGGTGGCGGGTTTAACTCTTTCCATGTCTGGGAATAAAGATGATTCACAAAAATCATCAAGGCAAGGATACACAATCCTCTTACTTTCATAAAAAGGGCTTTAAGTATAGTAAATATAGAGATATAATTCAAAATACTCAATGACCAAAACAATAATATCGTGATGGGTTGTGTACTTTTGCAAATGGCAATAAAGACCTAAAATAGGATTTACAATATGGCACAACGCAGTAAAAAAGAGGTATTGGATTACTTAGAGCGGGCAGAGGTTGCCGCTGTGGGAACTTCGAATATGGCTACACCCCGGCAAAGAATGATGCATTTTGGATCTGATAATGATTTTAATATTTAATATAGAACGCAGGAGAAAAACAATGAATAGTTTCCGCCTCAATATTCGAAAATGAACATACTTGAACGCTTTGCCACCATCACCACCTTTATATTTGATATGGACGGCGTATTAACCGATGGCAGTATATGGGTATTCCCCGGTAATGATTTTATACGGCGAATGAATATTAAAGATGGCTACGCGCTTCAATTGGCCGTAAAAAAAGGGTACAGGATAGCGGTAATAACCGGTTCGCATTCCCTGCCCGTACAGGAAAGACTTGCTGCATTGGGTATTACTGATTTTTTTCAGCGGGTGCAGCATAAAAAAGAACAACTGAATGCATATATAACACAGCACAGGCTTAACATCAATGAAGTGTTGTACATGGGAGATGATATTCCGGATTACGAAGTGATGCAGGCTGCCGGAATGGCCTGCTGCCCGGCCGATGCCGTTACTGAAATAAAAACTATAGCGCATTATATTTCTCCAATAGGTGGCGGCAATGGCTGCGTGAGAGATGTGATTGAAAAAGTACTAAAGATCAACGGGCATTGGGCAACGGATACAGAGGTGAGGAATGTGTGAGGGGAGAGAATTTGAGATTTGAGATTTTAAATTTGAGATGGGTTCAGGTTGCAGGTTTCAGGGCGCAGGTATTTCGAATGTTGAGTTTATCGTTTAACGGCTAACAATAGACTACTAAATACTCCTTCTTCTGTATTGCCCATAGCTCAAAGCTGATTGCTGACAGCCCTCCTTCTGCTTTTTAAATTTGTGGTTTATTGTTGGATTCTTCTTCGAATTTCGGATTGCTGTCTTCGGATTTGAATTTTGCCTGTCATGCTGTGGAACGATTGGATTCTCGGTGCTTTCATTCGGATTTGGAAATTCCGGCTTCGTGCTTTATTTCCCTATCTTAGCGGCTACTTTAAATGTAGTTACCATGACTGCACATACAGACCAGTTTACCAGTCCGGATTATTTGCAATTAGACGACCTGCTGACAGAAGAACAAAAGCTTATCCGCGAAAGTGTAAGGGCTTATGTTAAAAAAGAGATATCTCCCATTATTGAAGACTATGCCCAAAAGGCAAGTTTCCCGGAGCATATTGTAAAACAATTAGGCGAACTGGGCTGCTTTGGCCCCACTACACCCGTTGAATATGGCGGCGGCGGGCTGGACTATATCAGTTACGGACTAATGATGCAGGAATTAGAAAGAGGCGACAGCGGGGTACGTTCCACAGCTTCTGTACAGGGCAGCCTGGTGATGTTTCCCATTTACGAATATGGCAGCGAGGCGCAGCGAAAAAAATATTTGCCCAAATTAGCCAGTGGCGAATGGCTGGGTTGCTTTGGATTAACGGAACCGGGTCATGGTTCCGACCCTGCGGGTATGCTTACCCGTTTTACCGATGCCGGCAACCATGTATTATTAAACGGGGCAAAAATGTGGATCAGCAATGCACCCTATGCGCATGTGGCGGTGGTATGGGCTAAAGACGATAATGGCGATATTCGCGGATTAATAGTAGAAAGAGGTATGGAAGGATTTAGTACACCTACTACCCATGGCAAATGGAGCCTGCGGGCATCAGCTACCGGTGAACTGGTTTTTGACAATGTTAAAGTGCCGAAAGAAAATATACTACCCAATGCTAAGGGATTAAGGTCTCCGCTTGGCTGCTTAACCAAGGCCCGGTTTGGCATAGCATGGGGCAGTATTGGCGCGGCAATGGACTGCTATGATACTGCTTTAAGATACGCCAAGGAAAGAATACAGTTCGATCGCCCCATAGCCGGCTTTCAGTTGCAGCAAAAAAAACTGGCCGAAATGATCACGGAAATCACCAAAGCCCAGTTGCTCAACTGGAGGGTTGCGGTACTGATGAATGAGGCAAAAGCAACGCCCCAGCAGGTGAGCATGGCCAAACGCAACGGCTGTGAAGTAGCCGCCAATATATGCCGCAATGCCCGGCAAATACTGGGCGGCATGGGTATTACGGGTGAATACTCCCTTATGCGCCATATGATGAACTTAGAAAGCGTGATCACCTACGAAGGAACGCATGATATACATTTACTGATAACGGGTATGGACATAACCGGTTTGAATGCCTTTAAGTGAAATCAAAAACGATGAAAATTTTTCTCCTGGGCTTTATGGGAACGGGCAAAACCTATTGGGGGCGGCTATGGGCAGCACAGCAACACCTGCGTTTTTTTGACTTAGACGCTGAAATAGAAAAACATACCGGCTTAACCATTCCTCAACTATTTGAGCAGCACGGCGAAACCTTTTTCAGGGAACAGGAGCGGCAAAGGCTTCTCAGTTTTGATAAAGAAGATAATTTTATTCTTTCTACAGGTGGCGGTACGCCCTGTTTTTACAACAATATGGAATGGATGAATGAAAACGGGCTAACCATTTATTTAGATACGCCTTTAGCCCTGCTGAAGGAAAGATTAATAAAGGAAAAAATGCACCGCCCGCTGATCAAACAATTAGATGAGCAGGCCATTGAAGATTTTATTAAAACCAGTATCCAAAAAAGAAAGGAATATTATAACCGGGCCCATATAATATTGTCTACAGAATCCATTTCAGATATTACCTTTGACGAAATCAAAAGGAAATATGTCTAAACGATTTATCCAATACTCGGCCGTTCTTGGAGCGCTTAGCGTTGCTTTAGGCGCTTTTGGAGCGCATGCGCTGAAAGCATTCGTGGAAGCAGACGCGGTTGCTACTTTTGAAACCGGTGTAAGATACCAGTTCTATCATACTTTCGCGTTACTGGCAGTTGGTATTTTGTACAGGAGAATGCCGGGTAAAGCTATGGAATGGGCGGGCATTTTTTTTGTATCGGGCATTGTTTTATTCAGCGGTTCCTTATACCTTTTAACCTACTTAAACGCCACTGAAACAGTGGGGCTTAAAGGTATTGGCGCCATTACGCCTTTGGGCGGCGTTTGTTTTATTGCCGGATGGATCTGCCTTTTTATTCAAAGTTTAAAACCCGGCGCTCAGCGGGTAAGAAGTAAAGAACCGGATGCTTAGCGGGAGGGTATGAGGTATCAGCGATCAGGTGTCAGCGATCAGCCGTGAGCTATCAGCTTAAAACTACTAATGATAGACCTGGTACTCACTTTTCACTTCTCACCTCTCACCTTACCCCCTCTCACCACCTTGCAACACAAACATCTTATCTTTGTCCATCTTTAACCATAGGTTTGAAGTTACATGGCTAATAAATTAAAAAACAATAAGTCCAAATCTCCTGATCCTGAAAAACTGACCAGCGATAAAACCGAAAAAGTTAAGGTAAAGGAGTTGGTAAAGGATGAACGTACCCATAAAATACTCGGAAGCGTATTACTGCTTACCGCCTTTTTTCTTTTTATAGCGTTTACCTCTTATATTTTTACCTGGCGGCAGGACCAGGATAAAGTATTCCAGGGTTTTTCGGCATTCTTATTTGGAGAAGATATAAAAGCGGCAAACCTCCTCGGACGTATAGGCGCTTATATATCCCATATATTTTTTTATAAGGGTTTTGGCTTATCGTCCTATCTTTTTTGCAGTTTCTTTTTTATAACAGGAGTGAATTTACTGTTTGGTGAAAAAATATTTTCGCCCTGGCGCAACTTCAGGTATGTGGTGGTGGGATTACTGTTTTTTAGCACCGCTTTAGCCTTCATTACACAGGGCAATGGTTTTCCATGGGGAGGTGAAACAGGCAATATAACCAGCAACTGGCTCAGGGGCCTATTAGGTGAAATTGGCACGGCAGCGCTTTTGCTGGCCGGTGGTTTTGCTTATTTTATATGGCGTTTTAATCCTTCTTTTTCACTGCCTGCCAAAAGATTAAAATATAAGAACCAAAACGGTAATGGCAAACTGGTTCCGGTAGACAATTCCTTTACCGAAGAAGCAAAACTATTTACCGAAGAAAATATAACAAAAGATGCGCAGGGCAATACGCTGAAACAGCACCGGGGTGTTGTAGTCATCAATCCGCCGGGCGCGGATGAGCGGGAAGCTAGCTTAATACTGTCTGAAACCGGGCCGGAGCCGCTAATGCCTCAAACAACCGTCATACCCAAAACAAAGAAAAAAACCGCTGAAGAACTGGAATTACAGATCAATGCCATGAATGAGGCGGAGGAAATTGCGAATGAGGACTTACCCCCGGAAGAAGAAGAAACAGCGATAAAAAAAGTACAAAACCTGCCGCCTTATGATCCGGTCCTTGATCTTAAAGATTATAAATATCCCTCACTTGACCTGTTAGAAACACATGGCAGTGAAAAAATTGTACTCGATTCTTCAGAGCTGGAAGCCAACAAGCACCAGATCATTAATACCCTGAAGAACTACGATATTGACATCCGCCAGATATCGGCTACGGTAGGCCCCACCGTTACCCTGTATGAAATTGTTCCTGCCGCAGGCGTTCGTATTTCACGCATCAAAAACCTTGAAGATGATATTGCCTTAAGTCTTGCCGCCTTAGGCATACGCATCATTGCTCCCATTCCCGGAAAAGGCACTATTGGTATTGAAGTGCCCAATGTGAAGAAGACCATTGTAAGCATGAAAGGACTTTTATCTTCAGACCGGTTCCAGCAAAATAAATTTTCATTGCCGATAGCGCTCGGCAAAAAAATAGATAACGAACATTTTATTGTTGATCTCGCCACCATGCCTCACCTGTTAATGGCAGGCGCAACAGGACAGGGAAAATCGGTTGGTATTAACGCCATACTGGTATCGCTGTTATATAAAAAACATCCGTCACAGCTTAAATTAGTGATGGTTGATCCCAAAAAAGTGGAGCTGAGCCTGTACCGGCTCATTGAAAAGCATTTCCTGGCCAAGC
>CAYVEI010000112.1:0-13222 GCA_964450515.1 uncultured Terrimonas sp.
GTATGGATTGCCGTGCAGGCCAACCGCTGGGAGTATTCCATACTGCGGTATAAAACATCTTCTGATTATCTTAAGCCCGGAGCGCCGGTATGGAGCTGGCAGGATAATATTTTGCTTAAACCCGGCGATGCCTTTGCTAAGGAAACGGAAGCAAAATTCAAACAAATGCCCTCCCTGCGGCATGGCTGGGCCGAATATGCGCCGAAATATGATGCTATGATCATTGAGGCGGCAAGGGATCTCCGCAAACGCAGCATAGGATGGATGACACGCATTAAACCATTGATTACCCGCAGCGGAAGGATATTGCTTCCTTTGTATTCCGACGGATTTAACATGTCGCTGGCAGCTATTTCCGATGACGATGGCGAAACCTGGCGCCCCAGCCTGCCCATTGTAGGCAGGGGGCCTATACAACCTGCGCTGGCGCAAAAAAAAGACGGTACCATTGTAGCGTTTATGCGTGATAGTGGCGATTCGCCCACCAGGGTGCAAACCAGCCGGTCGGCTGATGAAGGGGAAAGCTGGACGGCTGCTGTAAAAACAAAGATCCCCAATACCGCCAGCGTGGAAATTTGTGTGCTGGAAGATGGCAAATGGGCCTTTTTAGGCAATGATATTGATGATGGAAGATACCTGCTCAGTTTGTATATATCAGACGATGAAGGCGAAACCTGGAAATGGAAAACGAAAATTGAGGATCATCCGGAACGGGATGGCAGATATTCTTATCCTTCACTCATTCAAACAAAGGATGGGAAATTGCGAATGACCTATTCTTATCATAAAAATGACCAGCAGAAGTCTGTTAAGTATGTTGTGGTTGATCCGGAAAAAATAACGAAGTAAGATTATATGGATATGCTAGAAAAATTAAAAAACGGGCAAACTGTATACGGCACCTGTTTCACTTCAACAGCGCCGGGCTGGCCGCTGGTTTTTAAAAAGGCGGGGCTTGATTTTGCTTTTATAGATACGGAGCATACCGCGCTGAACAGGGCCGACATGGCAAAAATGTGCCAGATCATGCAGGCATACGGCATAACGCCCATTGTACGCATCCCCTCTCCCGACCCCTATTTAGCTTGCCAGTGTATTGATGGCGGCGCCAAAGGCGTTATTGCTCCTTACTTAGAATCGGCAGAGCAGATCAGGGAATTAGCGGGAGCCACAAAGTTTCGCCCGCTGAAGGGAGAAGTATTACAAAAGGTATTAAAAGGAGAGCAGGTATTATCTGCGGAAATGAAAGCTTATTTAGACAATTACAACAAAGGAAATATATGCATCGCTAATATTGAAAGCGTTCCGGCCATGAATAAGCTGGATGATTTATTAAGCGTACCCGGATTAGATGGCGTATTTATCGGGCCGCACGACCTGTCTATCAGCCTCGGCATACCGGAGCAATACAACCATCCTGAATTTGAAAAAGCAGTTAAATACATCATTCATACCACAAGAAGCAAAGGACTGTCCATCGCTATTCATTTTTCACTTGAGCCCGAACGCCAGGCAAAATGGGTAAAGGAAGGCGTAAACATTGTAGTGCACAGTACCGACATTGCTTTGTTCAGTCAAAAGCTGAATGCCGATATAAGCGCTATAAAAAAAGCGGTTGGCGACACAACAGCGGGTAATACTCCGGCACAGGAAGAAATACCGGTAGTGTAAGATTATTTATGGTTTATGATTTGTGGTTAATTGTTTGGGCTTTCAACCACCGCATTGAATTTTGCTGGTATGGTGCGCTTGCCCCGCTCGGTACGAACCATCTGTATTTGTTTGGTTCCCGGTGTTTTGTATTTCTTCGGATTTCGAAATTCCGGCTTCGAATTTTATTTGTGATTTGTATCTTGATCCTTTTGCCCTTTCACTTTTATTTTAAAACAACTAATACAAACATATGCAGGATATAAATTGGGGTATGATAGGTTGCGGAAATGTAACCGAAAAAAAGAGCGGCGCACCGGCCATCAATAAAGTGCCACATTCAAAATTAGTAGCGGTAATGGCGCGGAAAATAGATAAGGCTGCGGATTACGCGCAAAGACATGGTGTAGCCAAATGGTACGATAACGTAGATGACCTGGTCAACGACCCTGATGTGAATGCCATATACATTGCTACTCCGCCCGATGTGCATTTTGAATATGCTGCAAAAGCCATGCGGGCAGGTAAGCCGGTATATGTTGAAAAGCCTATGGCACGGAACTTTACCGAATGCGAAGCCATGAACCGGGTGAGCCGTGAAACAGGCGTACCCCTTTTTATAGCTTACTACCGGCGTACCCTACCCTATTTTGTGAAGCTGAAAGAACTGATTGACGAAAAAGCGATAGGGGATATCCGTTGCGTTATTATAGCGTTGCACTGGCAGCCTTATAGTGAAGAAGTGGGAGAAAATGCACAACCCCGCTGGCGCGTTTTCCCGGAGATTTCCGGCGGCGGCCATTTTCACGACCTCGCCTCGCACCAGTTCGATTTCCTGGAATACGCATTTGGCCCGGTAAAATATGCAAAGGGTATAGCACGCAACCAGGCCGGCTTATACAAAGCCGATGATATAGTAATGGCCAATTTCGAATTTGAATCAGGGATATTAGGAACCGGTAGCTGGTGTTATACGGTTAACAAAGCGCAACGGATTGATCAGTCGCAGCTCATCGGCTCAAAAGGAAAGATCAGCTTTTCGTTTTTTGAAAGCAGTAAAATAGTGGTAGAAACGCCTGAAGGAGCAGTGGAATACGATGTTCCCTATCCGCCCCATGTACAACAACCCCTGCTGGAAACGATTGTAAAGGAACTAAGAGGTGAAGGCAAATGCCCCAGTACCGGCGAAACCGGCGCAAGAGCCAATTTAATTATGGATTGGATTACTGCTAAGTAGTGCCCGCTCAACAACTGCCCTATCTATTCTTTGGATGCCAGGAATATACGAATGCTCCTAATACTCCAAAGGAAGCCCCCGGCTATTCCGATCAACGTCAATATAGCCGGAGGCTGCAAATGATACATTCCTCCCCATTTTAGTTCAGTACACCATTTTCCTTTTCCTTAACTGCATAAACTCCCGGTGTTGTTCCAAATGATCTTACAATTCTGGTCCAGGAATTAATCTGCGCAATGGTTAAGGTGAGATAAGCGATCTCCTGTTTTGAAAAATACTTTGATAGCTCATCATGTATATGATCGCTGTCATTTTCTGCGGGCATCCTTGTCAGCGTTTCAGTAAAAGCAAGTACCGCTCTTTCCCGTGGCGTAAAGTAAGGAGTTTCTCTCCATGCCGGTAAAGAGTAAAGCCTTTTTTCTGTTTCACCTGCATGTATGGCTTCTTTATAATGCATATCAAGACAGTAGGCGCAACTGTTTATTTGCGCTACTCTGAAACGCACCAGTTCAAGCAGCTTATTATCCATACCGCTTTTATTGATATACTGTTCTACATTCAGCATAACCTGCAACATGCCCTGGGGAGCATCGTTCAAAGAAATTTTTTCCATGATCTTTAAAGTTTTTGGTTCAGAATAAGAACAAACCAGGCATGGAAAACGTGACAGTTTTCAGGATTTTGTTTCCAGTGAAAGTAATTTATCGGGATTGCGAATGAGATAAATACGGGATATGTGCCCGTTTTCAAAATCAAACACCTGGCAGATAGCCAGCTTATTATCTACATAATACAACAGCGCCGGTTGATGATTGACGTGGCATTTTTCAATACGTGTGTTTTCTCCGCTGTAAAATTTTTGATTAATACCTATCATAAATTTGATAACATCTGTTTTCCCCGAAACAGGTCTGGTAGCTGCCGTTGCTTTACCCCCACCATCCGAAACAGTGATAATATCATTTTGCAATAATTGCTCCAAACGCTTTGTATCGGCTTCGTAAATAACCGCTATGTACTGGTCGAGGTTATTAGGATCAATTTGTGCACTATCAACTATTTTAGATGCTTTTAATTGGTTTTTTGCCCTGCTGAATATTCTCCTGGAATTTTCTTCTGTAATATTCAGTACCTCCGCTATTTCTTTGTGATTATAGTCGAAAGCTTCTTTTAGAATAAAAACGGCGCGTTGCTTTGCATTAAGTTTTTCAAGAAGTACCATTAAGGAATAGGAAAGAATTTCTTTCCGGTTGATCTTTGTATCTGCTCCTTCGGTTGCTACCGGTTCGGGAAGCCAGGTTCCTGGATATTGGTGTATTAATTTTTTTTGCCTGTTTTTTTGATTGATAGACAGGTTGATCACCGTACGGACCAGGTATGCCTTTTGATTTTCAATGTGGTCAAAGTCAGTATCAGCTATTTTTACATACGCATCCTGTACTACATCCTTAGCATCTTCGAAAGAGCCTAAAATATTATAGGCATAAGTAACCAGCAGTTTACGGATATCTTCCATAACAATGGAATTGAATAGAGATGTAAAAGTAAGAAGGGATGCTTTTATATAAAAATATGATGTTCTAACACTGCTTTTTTATAGCGATCATCTTTTGTAACCGCGATCACAAAATGGGAAAAATATTTTTTTTACTTTTTTTTGTCACACCTGAAGCCGATTATTTCCTCATCAGCCAAACCTCCGTTACCTGCGACCCTCTTTGGCCTTCACCGCATGTCCAGGTAAAAGTTACCTGCCCTCCGGCTGTAGCTGCTTTTGGAATATCAAATTCGTATACAGGCTTTTCACCCGTTTGTATAAAATCATGAATAACGATATTGCCGTTAGCTACCAGCTTTTGCTTCGACCGGAACCTACCGGTATAGGTTATGCGCATTTTATAAGCGGCTGTTGTATCTAAGTTGTCATATCTGATCTTCAGCGGCGTATCGTATAAAGTATTGATCTGGCTCATCCATGCCCCTGGGGTGGTTTGCCCCGAGAAGCCCTGCGACCGTACTTCATGCACCCATTCTTCTCCTATAATTCCTACCCCAAAACTTATTCTCGGCGATTGCAGGCTGCCGGGGTCTTGTTCCCGGGTTTTATCTGCCACTATCCTGTATTTGCTTTGCACGGATCCAAAATGGTCATAAAATCCGCCGGGTCCTGGGTCGGTCCGGTGAAGCATTTCGTTTATCTTATCCAGTCGCACGCCGTCATCTTCTATCTTCTCCAATACGGCAAGCTGATCCAGCAACCAGGGCGCATCATTGAGGGGAATATCTATATTGTCTATAAAATTTCCCCTGCCGGGCATGGCGCCGTGCTTTTCAATAGTGAGCTGCGCGCCAATGCTGCTGAACAATGAATCGGCAAGCACCATGCATTTTTCCTTTAACGCTTGTGCCACCGGCTCTTCCACCGCTTTTTCTAATGTCATTCTTGCCTGCAAGATAGCAACCGGTGAAGTTTCACTGGTTGCATTTGCCAGGATTTCTTTTGCCTGAGTTTCCAGTGCCTTTTCATATATTAAACGGCGTTGTATATAAGCATCATAATATGCTCTTAACAGGCACATCTGGAAGCGGAAGTTCTTTACCAGTTCCGGTGCGGCCTTGCTTTCTATTTGCTGCCATTGCCGAAGGGTTTGCTCTACTTTTTCATTGGTAAGCAATGCCCCTCTTAAATTTTGCTCAAGGCTCATGATGCCCTGTGCCGCTGCTTCCGTAATATCGGCGCCCAAAAACAAACGGCTGTAATCACGCAATGTTTCTATTACCGGGGTTTGCGGATCCCAGTCCTGGTCGCTCCATATAAATTTGTTTACATCATCATTTGTTCCTTCTGAATAGCTGATGCTGCCTGAGGCATAGGAGGCAAGCAGGTTATGAATATGTTTTTCATCTTCCGGCCGGGGATTCACACATTCTCTCCCTAACGTCATCGCATAAGCTACGTCCCAGTCGGGTACCGGGTACTGGCAGCTCAGGCTATGGGTGATATCGGGATATCGCCTGATGGAAATATTATCATTAACCCGTTTCCTGAGTTCGGGAAGCGGTATTTTAACCCAGGGGCCAAAAACAACCCCGCCCAGCCAGGGATAGCCGCTGTTTATATGCCTGAAAAAATCATCGAACCATTTTTCACCGGGACGAAATACCTGCGGCGAAACCCATATTTTGGCATTGGGATGAAACTGGTGTAAGGCTACGGCTATCTTGCCCAGCCAGTCAAAAAGCACTTCCGGCTCCAGGTCGCCCGGATCGCCACCGGGAACAAAAACGTGATCTAATTTCGGCAATGCGGCAAACACTTCTATCCGCTCCTGCATTTCTTTTCTGAGGGAATCACGGTTGGTATAATCGGGTCCCATATTCGGGTACCACATCCACACATCTAAGTTGTACGATTTAGCAATTTTCGATTGCTCTACCATCATTTTTGCAGCGGAAAGCTGCATGTGCACACTGCTGTCATCATCATCTGTGCGGGGGGGCATAATTTCAATACTATTGGCGCCAAACAGGGCCAGGTCGCGGATATACTGATCGAACTGCTTTACAGAAAAAGCATCGTAGGAGTTGGTTTTGGGCCGGTAACCCAACTGGTGGCCGCGGATAGGATAGCCGGGGGCGGTTGACAGTACAAGGTTTTCCGGTACCAGCAAGGCTCCGGGGCGCATATCGGCTTTTCTCAGTAATCGTCCCACGCCATACAATACACTTCGGGCGTCCTTAGCCGTTATAACTACTGCATTTTGTTCCTTCATTACTACCAGCCGGAAGCCTTCATTACCGGGTGTTGCCACGGTTTCCAGCACGGCCCGCACGGGTTTAGGCAGCTTAGACGCACGGTCATCGGTAAGAACGTAAATAACCGGCTGCTCCTCTCCCGGCTGTTTTGTTACAACAGGAAGTGATAGCTGCGTTCTTTTTTCAATTTCTTCCCGCAATACCTGCACGGGTTTATCGAGCGGTATTTTTTTATCACTGCTTACCCATATTACGGCTTTGGAACAATCAATATGCTGCGTATAAGCAGATATTGCCGCCAGCATAAAAATAAAACAGACAATTGACTTTACATATTTCATAACAGCATTCGGGGTTTAAGGAGATCAGAAATATTTACAAGTATATTTAAAATATGATCATTATGCTTACGGAGCAGCTAAAAATTATGCTATACGCTTTTATCCTTTTATTACTGCAGGTTTCAGAAAATAAAACAAATATTTCCGGCTTTCATTGCCCAACAAAAAACATAATAGTACGTTAATTACTCAGTATCAACATCCTTTTTAAATAAATTTGCTGGCCTTACAGCCACAAAAGCATGAAGACCTTTTTTTTAGCTTGTATATTTCTTTTAGCCGGAAGGTATGGCTTTACCCAAAATGGCTACCAGATAAAGGTAACCCTTAAACCATTTACCAATGGTTACCTGTATCTCGGGCATCACTTTGGAAGTAAGCAATATATTATTGATTCCGTTGCCATCAACGGCAATAGTGAAGTTGTTTTTTCGGGAAAAGAAAAACTGTTCGGCGGTGTTTATATGGTCATCTATCCTCAAAAAAACGGCTGGTTTGAAATGCTGGTAGATAAACAGCAGCATTTTGCGGTAACGGCAGACACGACCGACATTATTGGAAAAACGCAGTTCATCAATTCACCCGACAACCAGTTATTCCAGGCATATCAGAAAATAGCGCAGGAAAAAGGCAAAGCCGTTGCCTTATTGCAAAAGCAGTTAAAGGATGGTTCTGCCGGTACGGATTCTGCCGGTATAAAATCAAAAGTTACTTCCCTTAACGGGGAGATGCAGCGCTACCGCGAACAATTCATGCAAGCGCATCCGGGGCATCTGCTCACTGCCATTTTTCATATTTTGCAGGAACCTAAGGTGCCGGACGCGGCTCAGCACGCCGGTGGCAAATACGATTCGGCATTTGCCTATCAATATTACAAGCAGCATTACTGGGACGGGATTTCGTTTACAGATGAACGTTTGGTGCGCACTCCTGTTTTTGAGCCTAAGCTGCAAAGGTATTTCAGCAATGTGCTTGCGCAGCATCCCGACACGCTGAGCAAAGCTGCCAATAAAATCTTAGACGCTGCCATCAGCAATAAGGAAATGTTCAAATTCATCCTTTCATCACTCACCGAAAAATACATCAATCCCACCTATATGGGGCAGGATGCGGTATTCGTTAATCTCTTTGAACGGTATTATGCTCCGGGCAAAGCAGACTACTGGCTTAGCGAAAAGTACAGGAAAGCGGTGTTTGACCGGGCATATAGTGTAATGGCAAACCTTATTGGTGAAAAGGCTGCCGATATGAATATGGTAGACAGCTCCGGTAAAGCCGCACCGTTGTACAGTATAAAGGCGCCGTATATTGTTATTTGCTTCTGGGATCCCACCTGCGGCCATTGCCAAACGGAAGTGCCGCAATTAGATTCGCTTTTTCAACATAAATGGAAACAGCAGGGTGTTCAAATGTACGGGGTAATGACAGATGGCGGAAAAGAAGCCTGGCTGAAATTTATAAGGGAACATAAGCTCAAAGGCTGGACGCATGTATACCAGTTGCCGGAAGTAAAAGATGCGGAATATGCGGCAAATAAACCCGGGTATAAACAACTGTACGATGTGTACCAAACACCGGTATTATACCTGTTAGACAAGGATAAAAACATTATTGCCAAAAAATTAAATCACGATCAGTTAGATGAGCTGCTGCAAGTAAAGCTGAAGTAAAATGTGGGAAATGAGGGAACCTGCCTGCCGGCGCCTTTATACGCCTATTCTTTTTGCTTCAGCTTTTCGAGCGCTGCTTTTGTAAAAGCGCTGGTTACCAATGTACCGCTGATGGCCGCACGGTGCAGCATCAGTTCCTCCCAGTTTTCGGTTCCTTCCCATAGAGCTTTTTTCATTTCTGCTATGGCTTGCGGATGGGCGTGCGCCAGTTCATTGGCTAAGCGTTGTACAGATTCATCCATAGCTTCCGCATTGGGATGCAGCTCGGCAAATAAACCTTTCCGGCGTGCCCAGTCTGCCGGGCGCCACATGGCAGCGTCAATAGCTAACTGGCTGAAGGCGCTTAGCCCCAGTTTTCTTTGTATGGCCGGGCCTACCACAAAAGGTCCGAGTCCTATGGATAATTCACTCAGTTTTATATCAGCGCTTTCCAAGGCAATAGCATAATCGGCTGCCGCCGCCAGCCCCACTCCGCCGCCAACACATTTACCCTGCACCCGTGCTATAATTAATTGAGGACATTTACGCATAGCGTTAATAACATGGGCAAAGCCGCTGAAAAACTTTTTACCTTCTTCTGCGGTTGTAATGGCACGAAGCTCCGTAAATGAAGCGCCGGCGCAAAAAGCCCCGCTTCCCGCCGATCGTAAAATAATAACTTTCGTTTCTTTTTGCAGCCCTGCGCTATGTATTTCCTGGGCAAGCTCATTTAATATAGCGGCGGGCAGCGAATTACCCTGCGGGTGAAAAAACTCAATTACCGTTATTCCTCCGCTCCGGGCTTCAACTTTCACATATCCTTCCTGTATTTCGTGTATCATACGCTGTTGATTAGTTGATGTTTTGTAAGCCGAACAAACGGCAACACAAATTACTACAGATTAAACCTGTGGCAAAGAAATCAGATACAGCAGTTTAAAATTAATTTTCAATTGTTTTCCGGAGCAGAGGCAGCGAAAATTAAAATGCGTTGTATTTTCCGGCTATCTTTACAGCAACCTTTCTAAAAGTTCCGCATTATGAAAAGAGCAGCCTTAATTATGGTAGCAATACTTGCCCTGTCCTGTAATAGCAATACCTCCTCCGGCAATGCAGAACAGCAGCATAACGCATCCATTCCCAAAACACTGTCCGACACTTTATACAGGGCGGCTATGGAAGGGCACGATGCGGGTATGGCAAAAATGGGAGAGATTGCCCGTTACCAGCAATTGATAAAACAGAAAACAGATTCGCTGGCGGCTTTAAAAAGCAAAGCTGCCCTGCAGCCGGCGCTGGATTCTGCATTGCAGGATCTTACCCGGGCGGAAGAGCTGATGAACCGCTGGATGCAGGATTTTGACCCTGATAAAGCAGGCAGTACCGAAGCGGAGAAGGTTAGCTTTTACGGGAGCGAAAAAGAAAAGATGGATACCGTTAATGCACGCATATTTAAAAGCATTGAAAGGGCAAAACAGGCAGTGCAGTAAGCTGGTGAATTTGTGATTTATAGCTGCATTTGTCTTCGGGTTTCGGATTTACAACTTCAGGCTTCGGCATTTGTCTTTTGAACACCCCTGTAACCTGCAACCCACTCACCCCTTACTACTTACCACTCTTTTTATCCACTTCTTTACAGAGTGCGGCAAAAATTTCATCAATGCCGCCTTCTCCTTTTACCTGTTTTACTTTATCGAACTTCCTGTAATAATCTGCAACAGCCGATGTTTTTTTATGATATTCCGCGATCCGGGCACGAATAACCGTTTCATCGGTATCGTCGCTACGGCCCGAGGTTTTACCCCTGTTAAGCAGGCGCAATACCAACTCATCTTCGCTCACTTCCAGCGCCAGCATCAGGTGGATGCTTGTTTTTTTGAGCTTAAGCAGCTTATCTAAGGCTTCAGCCTGTGCTTCGGTGCGGGGAAACCCGTCGAACAAAAAGCCGGCAGCTTCAGGATTGGCATCCAGCGCGGAACTGATCATACCAATAACCACTTCATCGGGAACCAGTTGCCCCTTATCCATGAAGTTCTTAGCTTCCAGCCCCAGCGGCGTTTGTCCGGCAATTTCATTCCGCAACAAATCGCCGGTGGAAAGGTGCTTTAATCCATATTTCGCTATTAATTTTTCAGATTGTGTACCCTTTCCGCTTCCGGGAGGACCAAATAAAATTAAATTAAACATGTATGTCTTAACCTTTGGGTGAAGGACAAATATAATGGAACGGCTTTAGAAATCCCTTAACAATTGCCGAAAATCAGGTATAAACGGATCATTTTCCCTGGCAGCCGGTGTGTGGGAAAGCCCGGAGAAAAACGGTTTGCAGCCTCTATGATCCTTAATGCTTCTTAGCTTTAAAGGTACTATGATCAACCGTTGATTTACTTCAAAGCCACAGCTCTGCGTTTTCAAATGTTCACAATATTTTTATTATTGCAGGCAGTATCTTTACCATAATGAAAAAACTTAAGCTTTTACTGGTATACAGCCTCTTTGCCATAGCTGCTTTCGCACAGCAAAATGCCGATACCCTGCAGCAAACGGGCCGAGATTATATGCGTAAAGGAGACTGGGGAAATGCTATCATGGTATTTAACCGCGCCCTGCAGCAAAAGCCCAACGACATCAGCCTGCTCAACGACATCGCCTATACTTATTTTTTGCAGCGCGATTTTGTGAAAACGCTCGAAACCATAAAGCCCGTGGTAGAAAGGGATGAGGCTGATGTGCAGAGCTTCCAGATCGCCGGCACCGTATACCGCGCTATAGAAGAATTAAAAGAAGGCGCCAGAATATATACCAAAGGATTGAAAAAATTTCCTAACAGCGGTGTATTATACAGTGAATATGGTGAGCTGCTGTGGCAGAAAAAAGATTATGCCGCCATTACCCAGTGGGAAAAGGGCATTTCAGTTGATCCTAATTACGCCGGCAACTATTATAATGCCAGCCGCTATTATTATTTTACTACCGATAAGGTATGGAGCCTTATTTACGGGGAGATATTCATTAACCTCGAAAGCTATACCATTAGAACAGCAGAGATAAAAAATATTTTGTTTGATGGTTATAAAAAGCTTTTTGCTGATCCGGATATCCTTAAAAATTACGACAGCAAAAAGAATAATGCATTTGAAAAAGCCTTTCTTACTTCAATGAACAGCCAATCCTCATTGGCCGCAGCCGGTATTGATCCTGCCAAACTGATTACCATAAGAACCGGATTCATTAAAAACTGGCTGGAAGCCAATGCCGCAAAATTTCCTTTCCGCTTGTTCGGTTACCACAAGCAGTTGCTGGAAGCTAATATGTATGAAGCGTATAACCAGTGGATATTCGGCGCTGCCATTCATGCCGATGATTATCAAACATGGATAGAGAACAATCCTGATGCTTACAACACGTTCAATAATTTTCAGCGCGGAAGAGTTTTTAAATTACCAAAGGGTGAATATTATCAAAATAAATAAGCTTTCTTTTTTGTTTATTGTTTTTTGCCTAAATTGAACCAAAGCACAAACAACGATTGTTATGATTCAACCCCTGCGACTATTTGACTGCCTCGATTACCAGTTGGAAAAATTTCCCAAACAGGATATGCTTGTGGCAAAAGAAAACGGCCAGTGGCGGCCCCACAGTACTGCGGAAGTAAAACAAACTTCGCTGCAGTTAGCAGCCGGACTACTGGCGCTGGGCGTGTCGGGCAACGATATGACTACCGAAAACCGGGATAAGATCGCAATCATTTCCAACAACCGTCCCGAATGGCTGATCACCGATATGGCCGTGCAGCAAAGCGGCGCTATACTTGTTCCGATTTATCCTACTACCAACCCGCTCGAAATTGAATTCATCTTTAATGATGCCGCTGTAAAGTATGTATTTGTAAGCAGTGAAGAATTGCTTCAAAAGCTGCAGGACATCCGTTCTAAAATACCTACAGTAAAAGAAATTTATACATTTAACCGGATAGAAAACGCCAGGCACTGGTCGGAAGTGTTAGACAAATCCACAGACGCAGGATTAGCAGAAATAGAAACCATAAAAAGTAAAATTCAGAAAAACGATCTGGCTACCATTATTTATACTTCCGGCACAACCGGCACGCCCAAGGGGGTAATGCTCAGTCATAACAACATAGTACAAAATGTATTTCTTTCTAAAGAATGTTTTCCTTTCGACGACCAGCCGCAATATAAAGCATTGAGCTTTTTGCCCCTGAACCATATTTTTGAGAAGATGGTAAGCTATATCTATATGTTCAGCGGCATAGGCATTTATTATGCCGAAAGCTTAGAAACCATTGGCGCCAATTTGCAGGAAGTAAAGCCCGATGTATTTACAACGGTTCCCCGTTTGCTCGAAAAAGTATATGAACGCATTATGGGTAAAGGCGCAGAATTAAAAGGCATTAAGCGGCAGCTTTTTTTCTGGGCGGTTGATGTAGGGAAAAAATATGACAATCTTATTGATGGGGGCTTTCTGTATAACCTTAAATTATCCATCGCCAATAAGCTTATTTTCAGCAAATGGCGCGAAGCGCTGGGGGGGAATATCAAATATATTATCACCGGCGGGGCGGCATG
>CAYVEI010000112.1:13322-15016 GCA_964450515.1 uncultured Terrimonas sp.
AAAGAATTGTTCAAAACCAGCGGCGGTAAATATGTAGCACCTTCGGCTATTGAAAACAAACTCAAGGAATCCCGTTTTATTGAACAGGTAATTGTGGTAGGCGCCGGGCAAAAATTTGTAGGCGCGCTCATCGTTCCCTCATTCGCCAATTTAAAAGACTGGTGTGAAAAGAACGGCGTTTCTTTTCAATCCAACGAAAGTGTCATTAAAGACCCGGCAGTTATAGCGCACTATAAAGAAATTGTGGAACAACTCAATCAAAACTTCAACCATGTAGAACAGGTAAAACGATTTGAGCTGCTCCCCCGCGAATGGAGCGTGGAATCGGGAGAAGTTACCCCCAAGCTCAGCCTGAAACGAAAAGTGATCATGGAAAAATACAAAGACGCTATAGAAAGGATATACGGTAACGGAACGGTAATATAGAGGGGTTTTGCGCCCTTTCAGGTTTATTCTTTTTCTGGCTTTTCATTTTCCTGTTGGAGCAGAGGGGGTAACTGTCACACTATTCCTCCTCTAATTCTATAATCCGGAACGTTTCCGGCATTGCATTCCATGTTTTATTTAATAAAGTTCTGCCTGTTTTTTTCTTATTAGTTCCTCCCCATTGCTTAAAGAAAAACTTCACATCAATCGCTTCGCACTGGTCTAAAATATCCAAAACCCAATCTTCTTTCATCGGTCTTGGCTTTCTTCCGCTTTCGCCTCCTACAATTACCCAATCTATATCTTTCAGGTTCATATTACGCAAGGGGCCTATCAATGGTTCGCAGGATAAGAATTTCACCAACGCACTTGTTCGCCTTAAATCATCTATCCTGTTTACGACTTTTTCATTCTCTACTGAAACGCCCATCCAGATATTGTGACTCCATTTTAGTTTATCGTTATACTTCAATAAAATATCACTTCGTTTGGTTAAAACCTGAAATACATGCTGGGGGTTATCATTCATAACTTTAAACACCTTCTGTATAAAGGCAAAAGGAATATCCTTATGAAACAAATCACTCATGGAATTAACAAACACTATTTTAGGCTGCTTCCATGTATAGGGAATATTTAAAGCATCTTCATGTATTGCCAGCTTAAAGCCATCAGCATATTTATCTATACCCATAACCTGTAATCTTTTGGCCATTACTTCTGCATAGCAATACTTGCAGCCTGCCGATATTTTATTGCAGCCCGTAGCAGGGTTCCATGTCATTTCTGTCCACTCGATACTTGAAGAAGCCATTATAACAATTTAATCAATTGGATATCTTGGTTTTTATGCAAATCTGATGAAATTAGTGCAAAATCAATTTTCTTTTCTGACTTCAGCTTTCTCAAGATAGTATTGACATCTTTAAGCAAAAAGCCTTCATTCAAGGCAAATAAGTACACGCTATATCTGGTTTTAAGGGAGCCATCCAAAATATTCTCCTTCAAATTCTTCTCAAACACCTGACATTTATTCGGCTTATCAAATTGCTCAAACAGAGAAGGTGCTTTAAAATCTATTTTTTCATTGTCAATATCATAATTGGCTTCTCCCCGAAGCTTATCTTTCTTCCATGCAACAGACAAAAATTTCTCAATGCCCAGAGTATGATTCGTTCCAAATACTAATCCGTAAATATTAGCTCCTTTTTTAATTGAAAACGGGGCTAAAAAATATTCTTTATTTTTTATAATAAGTGATTTGTAAT
>CAYVEI010000113.1:0-14977 GCA_964450515.1 uncultured Terrimonas sp.
CGGCAAAAAAAGTCAATGTTGCATATTAATACGTATCAGTAAGGAAAATGTTACATCTCACCTGGCGTTATAGTGTTTATAGTTTTGGGTTTATTGTTTTGAACCTGCAGTCTGGCGTGTACCGACCGCTTTCATTTTCAAATTTGTATTATTCTGTTCTTAAGCTCTTCACCGGGTTGGCTACCGCAGCTCTTATTGCCTGAAAACTGATGGTGATCAAAGCAATTAATACGGCTGTTATACCAGCCACTGCAAATACCCACCAGCTTAAGTTTATCCTGTATGCAAAATCCTGCAGCCATTTATACATAGAATATCCCGCAAGTGGTGCAGCTATCACAAAAGAGATGAGCACCAACCACAAAAAATCTTTTGATAAAAGATTTACAATATTGGTTACCGATGCACCCATTACTTTGCGGATACCAATTTCTTTGGTACGCTGCATCGTACTATAGGAGGCCAGTCCCAGCAGCCCGAGACACGAGATGAAGATGGCCAGCACCGCGAAATTCAGAAACAGTTTTCCAAATCTTTCTTCACTACGGTATTGCCTGTCGAAAAACTCATCCAAAAAATAATAGCTAAACGGGCGGTTAGGTATGGTTGTTTTCCATTTGCTTTCGATAGCCTTAATCGTTGCAGGCAAATTGGCGGCAGGCACTTTTACAGAAAGGAGGTTACAACCTCCTGGTTCAATGCGCATGCTTAATGGCTTAATGTCTTGTTGCAAAGAACGAAAGTGAAAATCTTTCATTACACCAATAATCTTTCCTTCGCGGCCCCATTGCTTAAAACGCCGGCCTACTGCCTGTTCCGGGCTGGTGTAGCCAAACATTTTTATGGCAGTTTCATTGAGGAGCATGGCCTGGGTGGTATCTGTTCCGAATTCTTTTTGAAAGCTCCTTCCTGCCGCCATTTTTATATCGAACTGCTTAATATAATCGAAGTCAACAAAATACAGATCGAGGTTGGCGATTTGTAAATCGCCTTTACTGTTTTCTATTTCGGAGTAAGCACCGGGATTTCCGCCACCGGGAACGCTGGATGACATGGCAGAAGATTTTACGCCAGGAACACTTAACGCGGATTGTTTAAATGCCAGTTTACCGGGATCACCGTTGGTATCAATCACCATCACCTGGTCTTTGCTGAAACCCAGGTCGCGGTTGCGCATGAATGTCATTTGCGTATACACGATGAGTGTTCCGATGATCAATGCAATTGAAATGGAAAACTGCCCTATCACCAATGCTTTTCTTAACATTATACCGCGTGTGCCTGTTGCAAAACGTCCTTTTAAAACGATCGTAGGTTTAAAAGAGGATAATACCAGTGCAGGGTAAACGCCGGCTAACAAGCCAATGCACACAGCGGCAAGAAACAGGATAAGAATATATTGCGGATTTGCAAAAATACTGGTGGCGATGGTTTTGCCCGCCATGTGATTAAATGAAGATAGCAGCAGTGCAGCCAATCCAATAGTGAGCAAAAAAGAGATAAGACACAGCAACACAGATTCTCCTATAAATTGGCGTGCCAGTTGGGTTTTAGCAGCACCCACTACTTTTCTTATACCTACTTCTTTAGCTCTTTCACTGGATCGTGCTGTAGTAAGGTTGATAAAGTTGATGCAGGCGATCAGTAATATAAACACGGCAATAACCGAAAAAATATACACATTACTGATGTTACCCGTTTTGGAATCACTGTTGCGTGTGGAACGAAGATAAACATCTCTCAACGGCTCCAGTAATAATGTAGCATACATTTGCTGTTGCTTCATTTCAGTACCGTTACTCTTTTCAAGAAAGCCCGGAAATTTTTTTTCGAGTGCTTTTGCATTTGTTCCCGGCTTTAACAGCAGGTAAGCAGAAGCGCCATAGTTTCCCCACTGGTCATCGAGTCCGGGATTAAAATTTTTGGTGAGCGTGCTCATAGACACCAGCATGTCTGCCTTTATATGTGCACTTTCCGGCATATCTTTCATAATGCCTGTTACGGTTGCATTCACTCCATTGCCGGTTAATAACAGGGTTTGTCCTACAGGATTGCTGTTACCAAAATATTTCTTTGCCGCTGTTTCGGAAAAAACAATGCTTAATGGTTCTTTTAAGGCTGTTGCCGGGTTGCCATGTATTAACTTAAAATCAAACATGCCAAAAAAAGCAGAATCGGCCCATAAGGCATTCTCTTCCTGGAATTTGATATCTCCTTTTCGTACCAGCAGGCTGGCATTGCTGATGCGTACGGCAGATTCAATTTCGGGGAATTCGCTGATGATATGCGGAGGTACTGCCCATGAGGGACCGCTTGCTTTGATAACCTCGGTAGGCGTTTTAATATCACAAACGATGCGATAGATGCGATCAGCCTTTGTATTAAACGCATCATAGCTGAGTTCAAATTTCACAAATAAAAAAATAAGGAAGCAGGCCGTCATGCCTACTGTAAGTCCCATGATATTAATAAAGGAAAATACCCTGTGCCGCCACAGGTTGCGAAACGCTATTTTTAAATAGTTTTTTATCATGGTTATAGATTATAAGCTTTGAGTCGTCAACAACTTGTCCGCCGTGGCGGATCAGATTCTTTCAGTAATTATTTTTAAACAGCTTCTTACATTATCCTGGTATTCGCGGTCTGACGCTTCCTTCCTCGCGTACCGACCGCTTTCATTTCCACATTTGCAGTACTCCCAATTTGGAGATGATTACAGGTCAATACTTATGCCAACGCGTAACTATTTGATATCCATACTGCAAGAAAATATTTTGGTTATAAAATGTACGATACCGGACGAAGCCTGTACGAAAACGAACAGTACCTCACCCTCTTTGAGGCTGTCTCAAAAGGGCCGGTATAGAAGGTGTGCCACTAAGACTTAAACCTGCTGCCGGCAGGCAGGCGGGTGAGGGTTCAGGCTAAGTATGCGCTCACTTTTTGAGCAATAGTTTTTTTTATGCTTTGCCAGCTTTGTTTTTTCAGGCTGATGGGATCCTCACTTTCTTCTGCATCGGCAAAATAGGTGAGTGCCTGGGGTACGGTTATTAACAAATTTTGTTTTGCATATTTTTCCCTGTGGAAATTGATAAAGTCATCAACGGTATAATGGTTTAGTAATTCAGCGATGTCCCAGAAATCTTTCTTCTTTGCCCGGCCGAGAACAGCCTGCACCTTCATCGCAATAATATCTTCCGTCGAAAACATCCTGATCCCGTCAATAACTGACTCCTTTCTGAGCAGGGGATGAGGATGGCGGATAATATCTACCTTTTCATTATTTATATAGCAAAAGATTCCAAACTTAGGAGGTTTCTCTTCCATGATAAAATTATCTCCAAACTTTTTTGTCAGCACCTCAATGATTTCATCATTTGCAAATTCCTTATTTGAAAATAAGTCAAGGTCAACGGACATACGGTGTCCATATAATAACGTCAAAGCCGTGCCGCCTACTAAAGAAAAATCTTTTAGCACGGGTATTTCCATTAGTTGCTCTAATAAGGAAAAAGTGTGGGGTTCAACTGTCTCAAGGTGTAGCATCTGAAATCTTTAAGTGGTTTGTTGATTACCGCGCTGGCAAGGTACATCCTGGTTTCAGGTAAAAATTTTGCATTCAACAATGCTTCCGTTACTTTTTCATCGCCATAATAGCGCCGGCAGTTGCGTATGTCTTCCACGTCACCCCGTTCAAACACCCGTTCAATAACAAAATTAGCTTTGGCATCGTAGTCAATATTTTCAAATACCACATCCCAGAAAATACGTTTATTAAATATGGGCTTTTCTTTTTTTGCCATAGTGTAAAGATAAGCATCCTCACCCTCTTTTCCCTCTCCATTCGGTGGAGAGGGACGGTGCTGTAGTGTAATTCCAAACTTCAATTCTTCCATATTGCCTTTGGAATATATCCGGGCAAAGCTCACCCCCCGTCCCTGCCTGTCGTTCGGCAGTTCAGGCAGGCGGGGGTGAGGTACTATTCGCTTCGCAATGCCTTAACCGGATTCGCTACTGCCGCACTATACGTTCTGATAAAAATAATCAATAGAGTAAGTATAGATATACAACCTATAGCCACTAAAAATGGTATAGCTGTAATAGAAATTCTATAGGCATATTCATTCAGCCATTCGCTCATCAATGCGTAGGACAGGGGACAGATTACAATAGCAGCTACAATCAGTATCAGGAAGAACTCGCGAACGAAAAGAAGTATAATGTTCTTTACAGAAGAACCCAGTATCTTGCGGATACCAATTTCCTTTATCCTTTTTTCCACACTTAACGATACCAGTCCCAGTATTCCAAGAAAAACAATGATCAATGCCAGGGCAGTTGCAGCGTACGACGTTTTTTTCAACTGGATTTCCGTTGCGTATAGTTTTCTAAGACTATCATCCATGAAAGTAAAATCAAAAGGAGTTCCCGGCAAAACAGTTGCCCACTTTTTTTGTAACGCATTAATTGCATCGCCAACGTTTCCTGGCTTTAGCTTAAAGCAAAACATCCGGAATATGGTATTGGTTTTTACATGAACAAATGTTACCGGAGGAATGGCCTTATGAAATGAGCCTGTATTAAAATCTTTGATAACACCTGCTACTACCGCTTTATATCCGTTGAATCCTTTAAAGACAAGTTCTTTACCTATTGCCTCGTGCGGATCATTCCACTCCAGGGATTTTGCCTGGGTTTCATTAATTACAATTTTTTGGGGATCAATTGGTTGTCCTTCTTTTCCATAAAACTCACCGGCTGCCATCGGTATATTGAAAGTGGAACGATAAAATTCGTCTGAAGTAAACTGCTGCGAAGCTATTGCTGTTGTCGAATCTGATCCGGGTTTATAAAGCACTATTTGCCCCGCATTGTTACCATCGGGCACTTCATAGCCGAGGCTTACGTTACTAACCTGGGGCATATCGGCAAAAATCTTCCGGATAGTTTCCATCTTGCTGACACCAGCCTTCGACCAGTCTCTTGGAGTAAGTGCAGACAAAACATACTCTTTATCATACCCAGGGTCCTTGGTGAAAAACAAGCGCATTTGCTGACTGATAATACCTGCACAAATGAATACAAAAGCGGCTGTTCCGAATTGAAAACCAATCAATACCTTTTTCAGCAACTGATTTTCTTTTATGCCTGTAAGTTTCCCCTTGAGGGAGTTCACCGTTTTAAGGGAGGATAGTATGAAGGCCGGGTATATACCTGCCAAAAAACTTACAAGTACAACCAATATGGCAGGAATGAAAATAAACAGTTTCGGAAAATCGCCGGGGGAAGGAATGGGTTTTCCCAGAAGATCACTAAAGATATTCTTCGTGGAAGCGTATAATAGTATTGCCACAATAGTTGCCCCAAAAACAATGAGAAAAGATTCCGTAAGGAACTGTAGAACGAGCTGCTTCTTTAATCCGCCCAATACTTTTCTGATGCCTATTTCCCTCATCCTCCCGGATGATTTGCTTATAGAAAGATTGACAAAATTGATAACTGCCATTAAGAGAATAAAAATGGCAATACCAGAAAGTGCAAACAATGTTTTACGGATAACGCCTTTATCGGCATCTAAGTAATAATGCTTCAACGGGCTCAATACAACTGATACTTCTTTATCAATACCGGAAAAAGCATTATTGCTTATCAGGTGCCGGATGGGTTGTTCCAGTTCTGCAGGCGTAACACCTGGCTGCAGTTCTATATAGTTTACAATAAAAACATTGGGCCAATCCATGTTTCTGCCAAAGAATGACAGGTTCTCCGACGAGATAAAAAAATCATTTTTGTAATCATCGGAACCACCAAAAAGCTGTGTCACTGAATTTCTTGCAGGCATATCAAGTACCCCGCTTATCATGAAATTGTGTTTGGTTCCGGAAAAGCTTTCTATGGTAACAGTTTCGCCAACCACATCAGTTTTTCCAAAATACTTAAGCGCTTTATCTGTTGATATCACTACGTTGAAAGGCTCCTTAAACGCAGTTGCAGGATTTCCGTGTTTCAAAGGAAAACCATACATGCTTAGCAAAGTGCTGTCTCCTATTTGCAATCCTTCCCTGAAAACTTTATCTCCTTTGGAAACATTGGAAGTGATACCATCCCATCGGTAATAGTTAGCTACAAGGTGCGGGTAAGCCTCTCTTAAAGATTTTGCCAAAGGCCCGAACGTTGCAATTTCATAACCCATGTTAGGATCTTTCCACTTACTCTCCAGAATATATTGACGATCAAGATGCTTTAGTTTTGCATTTACGTTTACCTCGCTCCATACAAATGCTGCGATGATAAGCGTGAAAGCTATGCCACATGCTAACCCAATAATATTTATTAAGGAATGGGCATAGTGCTTTTTTATGTTACGCCATGCGATTTTGAAATAGTTTTTGAACATAAAAATGATTTCTGATATCTGATTTGTTGATTTCTGATTTAAGCTGCGGGCTATGAGCTTTGAGTCATCAGATTCTGTGTTAAGCAATTTTTAATTTGCAGGCTTCTGCATTCGGATATGCCGTTTCTTTCATCGCCTACCCGACCGCTGCATTTTCAAATTGCTGCATTTTCAAATTTTCAAATTATCCCTGCGGTCTGACGCTCCTTCGTCGCGTGCCGACCGCTTTCATTTTCAAATTTCCCGCATTTGTATTACTCCGTTCGCAAAGACTCAATCGGATTTGCCAGTGCTGCCTTTATCGCCTGGAAGCTCACTGTTAAAAGTGCTATGCCTATTGCCAGCAAGCCGGCTACGGCAAATACCCATAATCCGATGGGAGCGCGGTAAGCAAAATCCTGCATCCATGCCTGCATTGCCCACCATGCGAGCGGCGATGCAATAACCAATGCAATAAAAACAAGCAGGATAAATTCTTTAGATAATAAAGTAAAAAGGGAAGCAACGCTGGCGCCCAATACTTTGCGTATACCGATCTCTTTGGTACGGCGTTCGGCTGTAAACATCGCCAGTCCCAGCAACCCCAGGCAGGATATGAATATGCCCAGGAATGCAAAGTAATCGGAGAGCTTGCTTATGATCTGCTCGCTCATATACAATTTCTGGTATTCTTCATCGGCAAAGGAATAGGTAAAAGGAAATTGGGGGTTTAAGGTTTTGCATATTTTTTCAAGACTCGCCAAAGCCTGCTTTGTTTTTCCGGCTTCTGTGCGAACAAGGATGTTTCCCCAGGTGTCTTTTTCACCATACCGGAGGATCAGTGGCCTGATCGGATCATGCAATGAAGAAAAATGAAAATCTTTTAATACGCCGATAATGCTCCCTTTTGTACCCCAAAAGGTTAGTGGTTTGCCTATGGGGTTTTTATAGCCTATTATTTTTAATGCCGATTCATTGATAAGATAGCCGGCAGTATCGGATGCAAAATCTTTGGAAAAATCCCGGCCCTCCATCAATTGCAGGTTCATTGTTTTTACAAAGTCGAGCCCGATAGCGGTATTAATAAACAGGGGAGTAGTATTGGGATCTTTCCCATCCCATAGCACACCACCCGTATTGCTGCCAATGGATGTGGGTTGTTCCCCTATCAGCGACACCATTTTAATGCCCGGTGCATGTAAAGCCGCTTGCTTGAATACCTGGTATTTTTCGGCAAGATTACCTTCAACAGATAAGTATACTAAGTTTTCCCTGTCGTAACCCAGGTTGGTATGTTGTATGTAGTTTATTTGCTTTGAAACAATTATTGTGCCTGTGATCAGTATAATAGAAAGGATAAACTGGAAAACAACCAATCCTTTTCGCAGGAAGGAGGAGCTGCTGCTGAATTGTATTTTTCCTTTTAAAACACCAATAGGTTTAAAGGAAGAAAGGAAAATGGCGGGATAGCTTCCGGAAACAAAACCTGTGATGAATGTTAAACCTGCCAGGCTGAGCCAGAAATATATGCTGGAATAAGGGAAAATAATTTGTTTGCCGGTAAGCAGGTTGAAAAAAGGCAATAAGGCAACAACAATTACCAACGCCAGTAACACCGCCAGCGAAGTAACCATCATGGCTTCCGTTAAAAACTGTCTTATCAATGCGGGGCGCATAGCGCCGGCTACTTTGCGTATACCAATTTCCTTTGCCCGCTTGGCCGAACGGGCAGTAGTAAGATTCATAAAATTGATGCAGGCAATGAGCAGTATAAAAATAGCTACAATGCTGAATAATCTTACATACTCCATTCGTCCGCCGGAGATTTCACCATTTTTAAAATGAGAATGAAGATACATCTCCCGCAGGGGTTGCATTCCCAGCTCAATCCTGAAGCTTTTGCTCTGTTCTTTGTTGTAATTGTCTAAAAACTTTTTGATCCTGTTTTCCACCGATTGCGGGTTGGCTCCTGCACGCAGCATGATAAGTGTATTGGGCCCGTTATTGCCCCATTCCTTTGCCCAGCTATTGTCATCCAAGAAGCTGGGCCAATTGATCAGGAAATCGAATTTTGCAGAAACGTTCTTTGGCAGATCATCAAATACAGCCGTTACCGTCAGGTCTTTCCTGTTTTCATAGCGGATGGTTTTTCCTATTGCTTCATCTGCCGAACCGAAAAATGCTTTTGCCATTTTATTGGATATACACAGACTGACTGGTGTATTCAACGCAGTTGCCGGCTGTCCCTTTATCAAAGGATAGCTGAACATTTGAAAATAATCCGAATCTGCGTAGCAGCCATCAAATTTTAGTATTTTATTGCCTACCTGGAAAGTGAGCCTGTCCGGGCTGTCGGCCTGCCACGCAAAACCGGAAGCTTTTTCTATTTCGGGGATCGTCCGTTTCATTTCATTTGCCAGGACGCCCGGTGTGTAGTATCCGCCGTTTATTTTATCATCAACGTACTGGCGTTCGTATACAATGTAGAGCCGGTCGCCGTTTGTATGCATATTATCCACACTTCGTTCATCCTGCACCCACAATAAAATTAGGAGGCTGCAGGCCATACCAAGGGAGAGCCCTGAAATATTAATGACAGAGAATGCTTTGTTGCGAACCATGTTCCGCCAGGCAGTTTTAAAATAATTTTTGAACATAATTGTAAGCTTTGAGCCGTCAGCGACTTGTCCGCCGTGGCGGATCAGCTTTCAGCAATTTTTTTACATTCTTAGAAGCTGTTTAAAATTGGTTTTTTGAATAATCATTGACCTGTTTCTTGCCACGAATGTTACAAATGGGCACGAATTATTCGTGATAATGAGTGTGATCCGTGGCTAACTAAAGAAAATGTCGTGACACACTTACAAAATCGCCGCAATCATTTTTAAACGGCCTCTTACATTATCCTGTTATCTGCGGTCTGACGCTCCTTTTGTCGCGTACCGACCGCTTTCATATTTCCACGTTACTCCGTGTGAAGCGATTTTGCAGGGCTCACAAATGCTACTTTTATAGATTCATAACTTATGGTGAACAATGCAAGCAATAATGAAAGCAATGATGCACTGAAGAAAACGAGCCAGCTTATATTTGTTCTGTATGCAAAACCGTCTAACCATTTATTAATAACAAACCACGAAAGTGGGATAGCTATGACAATCGCTACTAATACCAGTTTCGTGAAATTCGAAGACAAAAGATAAACCACATTAAACACAGAAGCTCCAAGCACTTTGCGCACTCCTATTTCTTTTGTTCGCTGTTCCGCCAAAAATGCCGATAATCCGTAGAGCCCCAAACAGGATATGAAAAGAGCCAGCAACGTAAATACATTAAAGAGGTTACCTATTTGCTGTTCTCCTTTATACAGGTTAGCGAGATCCTGATCTACAAATCCAAAAGAAAATGGTGTAGACGGGTTTAGCGATGCGTTAATTTTTTCCAGCGCCTTTATCGTAGTTTCAGTTGTTCCGGGCTTTGTACGGACCACCGCTATTCCGGCTCCATTGTTGTACCGAAGGATCAGTGGTTCAATGGGCTGTTGAACAGGCTTGAAATTAAAGTCCTTCGCTATTCCCACTATTATACCCTTTATCCCAAAAAGTGAAAATGCTTTACCAATCGCATCTTTAGGAGTAAGACCAATGATTTTTGCAGCTTTCTCGTTAATAATATAGTTGTTGGAGTCTGCTTTTGAATTCTTGAAAAATGATCTTCCATTTAAAATTTTTATACCGAATACATCAACAAAAGCGTCATCAACAGCCATATTGGCAAACATGGTTTGCTGATTCGGATCCTTTCCATCCCATGATACTGTTGAACTGGAATTGAGGAGATTAGTGGGTAGGTCACTGATAATGGTAAAATCATTGGTAAATGTATTATTTTGCAATGCTATTTTTATCGCATCTTTTTTATAATATAAATCTCCCATCATCGGCATATATACCAGGTCGGACTTTTCAAACCCAAGATTCATGTTTTTAATGAAATTAAGTTGTTTGTATACGACTATTGTGCCAACAAGCAGCATAATAGAAACTACAAACTGTAATACGACAAGACTATTTCTAAAAACGCGGGCTGCACTCATTCTTTTCACATCTCCTTTCAATACTTTAACTGGTTTAAAACCAGAAAGGAATAAAGCAGGATAAGAGCCGGAAATCAAGCCGGTGAACAATACAACACAGACCAGCATCAAAATTATCTTTCTATCGAAAACCTGTAAAACGATTTGCTTACCGGTAAGATTATTAAATGCCGGTAGCAATAAACATACAAGAAGGATGGCAATTAAAAGTGCAAGAAAGGATATGAAGAGCGATTCACTAAGGAATTGAATAATGATTTGCATACGACCTGCTCCAACGGTTTTGCGCAGTCCCACCTCTTTTGCTCTGCGGGACGATCGTGCCGTTGCAAGATTCATAAAGTTGATGCAGGCAACTCCCAATATGAATAAAGCAACAATAAAAAATATTTTCACATAAAGTGCATTGCCACCCCCCGGGAGATCGCCTACATAATTTGAGCCGAGATGAATATCAATAAGCGGTTGCAAATGATAATTCGTCATCAAATCCTTTTCTGAAACGTGTTCCTTATAAATTTTGTTAATTTGATTCTCCAGATTTGTTAAGGCAACAGACGTAGGGTGAAAGTTTTTATCTAATTGCAGGTATCCGAAAAAACTAAAATTATCCCAGATGCCATCTTTTAAATCATTGTTGGTGTGAGCAATAGCAGATATGGGCATTATAAAATCAAACTGAAAGTGAGAATTTATTCCACCATTATCTACAATGCCGGTAACAACTACATTTCTATTGTTATTGATGCGTAATGTTTGACCGATAGCTTCTTTACTTCCGAAATATTTTTTTGCAATGGACTTTGTTATTACAACGGCATTTGGCCGTGATAAAGCTGTATTACGGTTTCCCTCTGTTATAGGGAATGAAAATACCTGAAGAAAGGTTGAATCAACATAATAAGCGCCCTCTTCCAGAAACTTTTTTGCGCCCAATTCTATGATATGTTTTTCAGGATAACTTATCCTGACCATATTCTTTATAACTGGTAATTTTTCTTTTAATTCAGCAATCATAACCGGTGGAATAACTGCTGCTTCAAGCCCAGGAAGACTTGCAGTAACACGATAAATTTGACTGGCGTTTTCGTGAAAACGATCATAGCTTCTTTCATTCTGCACCCACAGCAGAATTAAAATGCTGCACATCATCCCTATAGATAATCCAATAATATTTATTGCAGAAAATGCCTTGTAGCGTATAATATTGCGCCAGGCAATTTTGAAATAATTTCTAATCATAGTTGTAAGCTTTCAGCAATTTTTTTACATTCTTAGAAACTGTTTAAAATCAGTTTTTTGAATAGCTATTGACCCTTTCTTGCCACGAATGTTACAAATGGGCACGAATTATTCGTGATAATTACTTACCCGCGGTCTGACGCTCCTTTGTCTCGTGCCGACCGTTTTTATTTTCACTATCCCACTTCTGACGTTTATCTTCTCACCTCTCACATTTCACCTTTCCCACATTATCTGCGGTCTGACCCTCCTTTCGTCGCGTACCCGACCGCTATCATTTTCAAATTGCCGCATTTTCAAATTTTCAAATTATCCCCGCGGTCTGACGCTCCTTCGTCGCGTACCGACCGCTGCATTTCCACATTTATCACATTTTCACATTTTCACATTTTCCACATTTGCATTACTCCGTTCTCAAAGACTTGACAGGGTTTGCCACTGCTGCCTTTATCGCCTGGAAGCTCACTGTTAATAGTGTAATGCCAATAGCACCTCCAACGGCGCCAGCAAACACCCACCATGATATGTCAACACGATAATCATAATGCTGCAACCAACCATGCAAATAATAATATGCAACAGGAATAGCGATTATACAGGATATACTCACCAGGATTATAAAATCTTTCGATAGCAATGTCCACAAATTAAATACTGAAGCACCTACAATTTTGCGGATACCTATTTCTTTGGTACGCTGCTCAGCAACAAAAGACGCTAATCCAAATAAGCCTAAGCAACTGATGATAATGGCCAGTATTGTAAAGAAGCCGGCTAATTTTCCTATTCTTACCTCGTCAGAAAATTTCTTTGCATATTCCTGGTCGGCAAACTGGTAATTGAAAGGTGCTGCGGGTATAACCTGCTTAAATACTTTTTCAATAATGGCTAATGATTCAGATGTACTTTTTTGCGGGTTCAGTTTTAAGTTGATGACGTTAACATTATCGCCGGTTAAAAGATATACCGCCTGTTTTACGGGTTGATACGGAGATGACATTACCATATCTTTTACAACACCTACTATGGTTAACGTACGCATATATCCATTTTCCCACTGTACTGTTTTTCCTATCGGATCTTTAATATTCATGAATTTAATTGCCGCTTCATTTACGATCAGGGAAGCGCTATCTCCTCTAAACTCACGTGAGAAATCACGACCTTCTTTAATGTCAAAACCCACTGTCTTTCCATATTCCGCAGTAACCCAAAACGTGGCAAAATCAGTATCTAAATTCGGGTCTTTGCCTTCCCAGTTAAAGCCCCCGCTATTGCTCCATACATTTGTAACCGGGCTTGATGATTCCGACATCTCCACAATAGCATTTTGTTTTTTCAGCTCTGTGCGCAGCACGTCGTACTTACCATAAAAATCCGGTGTTTGCATATAGATCATTACAAGATTATTCCTGTCATATCCTACCGGGCGATCTTTTGTATGCTGTATTTGCTGATATACTATTATAGTAGAAATAATAAGAGCAACTGACACGGCAAATTGCGTCACTACCAAAACTTTTCTTGGCAACGCGGCAAGCCTGCCCGCTTTGAAAGTTCCTTTCAATACTTTTACCGGCTTAAAAGAGGAAAGATAGAATGCAGGATAACTGCCGGCAATCAGCCCTGTAATAATTGTAAAACCAAGCCCTGCAAGCCAGAACCAGCCGTTGCCCCATAGTATATGCATTTGCTTATCGGCCACCTGGTTAAACCAGGGCAATATGAGCTGCGTCAGCAAAATGGAAAAAGCGAATGCAATGATAGCAACCAATATTGATTCACAAAGGAACTGTTCTATTAGTTGAGTACGGACAGAACCAATTGTTTTGCGTATACCAACTTCCCTGGCTCTTTTTTCGGAACGCGCTGTGCTAAGGTTCATAAAATTGATGCATGCCAGTAATAAAACAAATACCCCAATAACAGCAAACATCCATACATATTCTATTTGTCCGCCTGTTTGTTTGCCTTCTTTCCATGAGGAACGTAAATGCCAGTCTTTCATGGGATGCAAAAAAATCCTGGCATTAAATTTTTTTTGATCCTGATCCACTTTATTCAGTTTTACTTTTTCAATTCTGCGGCTAACCGAAGCAAAATCTGCATTATCATTTATCTGCGCAAAAGCCTGAAATGAATTGTTACCCCATTGCGTAGCCGCCTGTGTAAGCCAGCCTTCAGAAGTTTTATATAAATCCCAGGGAGCAATAAATTTCAAATCCCGGAAAGTTGTACTGTAGGGCAGGTCTTCAAAAACTCCTGTAACTTTTACATTTAGCTTGTTGTCAATTTTCATTGGCTGCTCCATAGGATCTTCATCACCAAAAAAAACTTTAGCCGTGCTTTCAGAAAGGAGTATGCTGTTGGGGCTGGAAAGTCCGTCAGCAGACCCTTTTAACATTTTTAAGGATAGTATACGGGGACCATCTTTATCTATATAAATGCCGTCTTTATACAAATGCTTATTGTCTTTGCTCAGCATGTGATCGCCCTGCCAGGAAGCCATAGCGATATATTTAAAATCGCTGCCATAGCTATTCCGCAATTCTTCACCTAAAGGAAAAGGTAAGGCCTGCCCTGTATAAATATTTCCATTCCATGTTTGGTGCTGCTGTACCTGCGCCACATGATCGTAATTGGAGTGATACCTGTCGAAAGTAATTTCATCCCATATCCATAACCCGATCAATATAGCTACTGCCATACCAATAGCAAGTCCACTGATATTGATCACCGAAGATTTTCTGTTCTTCAATAAATTACGCCAGGCGATTTTGAAATAATTTTTGAACATAAGGTGTATTTGTGATGTATGATTTATTGATTGCTGATTTCTACCTGCCTTTTCAGGGCATTTTCACCCGCCTATTCAGTCGCCCGCCCGACTGAGCCATTCAGGCGGGGTTCTTCCCGACGGGGTCTTCACAGCAGGGCAACTATGGGGAGGGTGAGACCCCGGCGAAGCGTTCAGCACCAGGGTTTCATAGCTAGCCCACCACGGCTGTGATGAAAACCCCGGCGCGAATCATGATTTATTGATTGCTGATTTCACAATCCTCTCATTTCCACATTTTTCATATTTGCCCGCGGTCTGACGCTCCTTTGTCGCGTACCGACCGCTTTCATTTTCACCCGCCTATTCAGTCGGGCAGGCATTTCCACATTTATCACATTTTCACATTCCCCACATTTGTATTACTCCGTTCGCAATGACTTCACGGGGTTGGCAACAGCCGCTTTAACAGATTCATAGCTCACCG
>CAYVEI010000114.1:0-3495 GCA_964450515.1 uncultured Terrimonas sp.
TAGCCGTTGCCGGCATATCGCATGGCCATTCGGGCTGGATACTGGGCAGGAAACCCCAAAGTGATATTACGCTGGTGGGTGTATATGAATCCAGCAAAGCATTATTACAACAATCTGCTAAAGCATTCGGGCTGGATGATAAGCTGCTGTTTGACGACCTGGGTAAAATGCTGGATGCCGTAAAGCCGGAAGCGGTAGTTGCTTTCGGGTCTATTTATGACCATCTTTCCGTAGTGCAGGCCTGCGCGCCAAGAGGCATACACGTGATGGTGGAAAAACCGCTGGCTGTAAGCGTGGCGCATGCGCTAGAGATGGATTCACTTGCACGGAAATATAATATTCACCTGCTTACCAATTATGAAACCTCGTGGTACCCGGCTACAGCAAAAGCATACCAACTGGTAAACGACAGCAATTATACAGGCGGATTAAAAAAAGCGGTGTTTCATCATGGTCATGAGGGTCCGAAGGAAATAGGCGTAAGCAGGGCATTTTTAGATTGGCTTACCGATCCTGTACAGAACGGGGGTGGCGCTATTATTGATTTTGGATGCTACGGCGCCAACCTGATGACATGGTTGATGAAAGGGGAACAACCTTTATCGGTAACCGCTGTTACCCGGCAGTTTAAACCCGATGTATATCCTAAAGTGGATGATGAGGCAACCATCATTGTAACATATCCCACAGCCCAGGCTATTATCCAGGCTTCATGGAACTGGCCCTTTGGCCGGAAAGACATGGAGCTGTATGGCAATACAGGATACGTGATTACAGTGAACAACAGTGATATGCGCATCAAACAAAAAAACGACAAAGCGGAACAAAGCCGCAAATACACCGCGAAAGATATCCCGGTATATGAAAACCCTTTCACTTACCTGGCTGATGTGGTAAGAAAGAAAATTAAGGTAACAAACGACGGACTCTATGCACTGCCTAATAATATTACCGTGGTACGCATCCTGGAAGCCGCCCGTACCTCGGCCCAAACAGGGAAAACAGTATTGCTGAACAAATAATCATTAATTGTTGATTTTTGCCACAAGGTCACAAAGGAAAACGCTTTGTGGCTTCGTGCCTTTGTGGCTTTTTACAATATTTTTATTCAACCAGCAGGCTTTTTGGAAATGCTTCCGGTAACCACCAGCACTGCGGAAAAGAACAGGAATACCAATAATACCATGCCGCAGTTTAAGAAAACCCTGGTATATCCCAGCCTGGCTACATTTACAAAAGGATACGGATAATAGCCCGCAACAGCTCCCCGCAACAGAATGATGATCAAATAGCATAACGGAAAGATCAACCAGGGCAAAATTTGTTGCCATCGCAATGTTAATTTAGGTACATACAAAAACCAGAATAATATGGTGTAAGCAGGCATCACGCTGTGCAGCAATTCATCAATGATCATTTGTAAACCTTCCGGTTCCCATAATGACCGTAAAATAAGCTGATATACTGTTCCCACTACAGCTATGTATACCGTAGCTGCACTTAATACACCGGCACGTGAAAAAAAACTTCCTTTTTCAAAGCCGGGCTTTAATGCAAGCACTGTAAAGCAAATCGCTACCAATATATTACAGAGTATAGTGAAGAAGGTAAAAAAACGTAAAAGGGTTTCGGGAATAGAAACTGTTCTGTTCACTATGATCAGGTATAACTGGAGGATCACTGCGGACCAGGCTACTATGGCACCAATCGCTGAAAAAACGCGAACTCCTGCCGGCTTTGTATTCATTGTAACTTTTTGTTGCTGAATTAACCCGTTGCCCATTGCAAAACCACTCAATAAAAATAAGTATTCCGGCAGATAGTTCTTTATTTATTATTTATTGTATTCCTGGGTGCATCCCAAATTTTCGCTTTACATATTTTCCGGCACGTGAGACACGTGCCGGGGCGGTCGCACGGTCGCCGTGGTACGTGTCTCACGTACCACCAGATAGAATTGACTAACCACCAATTCCAAAAACATTTAATAAAAACAGGTTTTCCGGCAGTAAATTTTCCATTTATTCTATTCCTTCCGGCAGTAAGAAAGAAAATCCTAAATTGTAGTTACTATTGCCTGAATAAAGTACTGTTTCATTCTATATCATCATGAATAAAATACTGGCACTCGCCTTCCTTTGCCTGCTCTGTTCAGGTAATCTAACCGCCCAGGATGAATTGTGTAAAGGCGCTTATTTTACCGAAGCGCAGGGCAAAACGTTTTTAGAGCAACACAAACCCGCTTCTTTAAGCGTCTGGCAGCAACGCGCAGAACAAATACGGGCACGCATACGCGAAGGCATGCAATTAGCATCCATGCCCGCCAGACCTGCATCAGCGCCTATTATTCACAGCAAAAAGATAATGGATGGCTATACGGTAGAAAATGTAGCCTTTGAAAGCCTGCCCGGCTTTTATGTTACCGGTAACTTATACCGGCCGCTTACACCGCAAAGATCCTATGCCGGTATTCTTTGTCCGCACGGACACTGGAGTGATCCGGACGGCAGGTTTCATGAACAAATGCAAATACGTTGCGCTACGCTTGCCCGGATGGGAGCCGTGGTTTTTGTGTGGGATATGATCGGTTATGGCGATTCAAAACAATGCGATCATAAATTGCCAAAGGGGCTGCAACTGCAAACCATAAACAGTATAAGGGCGCTCAATTTCCTGCTGTCTCTCCCGGGGATTGATCCCGCACGTATTGGCATAACAGGCGCATCGGGCGGCGGCACACAAACCTTTTTACTAACGGCGCTTGATGCGCGCATTAAAGTTTCCGTGCCCTGCGTAATGGTTTCCGCCCATTTCTTTGGCGGCTGTACCTGCGAAAGCGGTATGCCCATTCATAAGAAAGGCAACTTCCAGACCAATAACGTGGAGATCGCCGCACTGGCTGCCCCGCGCCCCATGCTGCTGATATCGGATGGCGACGACTGGACAAAAAACAATCCATCAGCAGAATACCCTTTTATGCAGCAGGTATACCGCCTGTATAAAAAAGAAAAAAATGTAGCCCTGGTTCACCTGGCAGATGAAAAGCATGATTATGGCCCTTCCAAGCGAAAAGCCATGTATCCCTTTATGGCAAAGCATCTTGAATTAAACCTCAAAGCCGTTACCAATAAAGCCGGCGATATTGATGAAACACCTGCGAAAGTTTTAGATCAAAAAGACCTGGAAGTATTTAATGCCGCTCATCCACGCCCCGCCAACGCGGTAATGGGGAATGCGGAAGTGTTGAAGCTGCTGGAACAGTGAGGGATTTAAAGTTTACGGTTTATTGTTTTTGGTGTGATGTCGAATTGCTGATTTGTTGATTTCGATTTCGGCTTCTTTATTTGGTGCTTCCTCTTCGGATTTAGAGCTAATGGCTTCGGATTTTATTTCCCCCATTTTCAATTTCCCCCATTTTTCACATTTCCCGCATTCAAAAACTGTTCTTCCACATCATACTTTCAATCGGCTTATCGGGCTGACCGCTGTATTTGG
>CAYVEI010000114.1:3595-14810 GCA_964450515.1 uncultured Terrimonas sp.
CTGTTCTTCCACATCATACTTTCAATCGGCTTATCGGGCTGACCGCTGTATTTGGCATTTTTTTTCTGGTTATATTTTACTTCAATCTCACCTTCCACCGGAAAATAGATCAACTGACCAATAGGCATTCCTTTATAAATACGTACCGGCTGTTTAACAGATATTTCCAGCGTCCAGTTACCGCAAAAACCCACATCTCCCTTACCTGCGGTAGCATGTATATCAATACCCAAACGGCCGGTAGAAGATTTTCCTTCCAGGAAAGGAACATGGGCATGCGTTTCTGTATACTCAAGCGTTGCACCCAGATAAAAGATATGGGGATACAACACAAATCCTTCATCGGGAATTTCAAAATATTCTATCTGGTTATGCTTTTTGGCATCTAATATGTGCTCGCGGTAGGTGGCCAGCCATTTACCAAGGTGCACGTCGTAAGAATTGCTGCCCAAACACTCCCTGTTGTAAGGCGCCAGCTTAATAGTGCCTTTTTCTATTTCTTCCAGTATTCTTTTGTCAGATAGTATCATTCGCTGATTTATTTGTTTATTTGCCCAGGAATCCCTTTCGCGGCGAATTTCGGATTTCGTTTTTTGTAATGCCCTTATTTTTTCAACATAATATTAACGCGTCAACAAAATTAGGGGTTTGGCATATCGCTGAGCCTGAAGATTTTTTTTTGGCACAGGTTCCCCTGCAACAGGAGATCAGCCATCCGCATAAACGCCTGCAACATTTAGCCGGCCGCTATCTCCTGCGCTTCCTGTTTCCCGAATTTCCACATGAGCTGATTGAAATAGCCAGCACCAAAAAACCTTTTTTACCCGATGAAGCTTTTCATTTCTCCATTTCGCATTGCGGCGATTACGCGGCAGCTATCGTAAGCCGTTCGCACCGGGTGGGGATTGACATTGAAATTCCCATGCTAAAGGTTGCCCGTGTACGTCATAAATTCCTGCACACGGAGGAATTAAGCATTATGGAAAATGAAAACGGTGTGCTCCCCTCAACAAATCCTGCACCCGAAAGCATTTTCCTGCGTAAATTAACCTTGCTATGGAGCGCCAAAGAAGCCGTTTTTAAATGGTATGGCAATGGTGAAGTGGATTTCAGTGACCAGATCAGGATACAACCTCCCGGAAATACGCTTTCTATACCGGGAAAAGGAAATATGAACGGTATGTTTTTAAAAGAACAACGCTTATCACTGGTGCTGCCCTTTGTTAATTTTAAAGAAATATGCTTAGTTTGGGTGATGACCTTACCGGTTTAATGCGATATGTATTAAAATTTTACCTTGCTTTATGCAAGTTTAAACTCATCCTGTATGACGAACATCAAGCGCAGCGCCCTTTTTTGCAAGCAATGGTATATCCCCTTCTTATTGGTTCCCGTACTGTTCTTCGCCTGTAACCAAAAAGAAAAGATCACAGGCGTTGATCCTGCTTTCAGCCGGTATGTGGAGGGTTATACTTCGGGCGTTATTTCAAAAGCGGCCGTTATACGGGTACGGTTAGCCGCAGAAGCACCGTCAACCCATGCGCTGAATGAAGCGCTTAAAGAGCCCCTGTTTTCTTTTACGCCTTCGGTAAAAGGCAAAGCATACTGGGTAGATGCCCGGACCATAGAATTCAAACCTGATGAACATCTTAAGCCGGGACAACTATATACGGTGCATTTTAAGCTGAACAAGGCCACTGATGTTCCGGATGCCTTTGCCACCCTCACCTTTAATGTGCAGGCGGTAACGCCGGGCTTCTATGTAAAAGAAAGCGGGCTGAAAGCAGTGGGCAATTCAAAAGAAATGATGATGCTGAACGGCACAATAGAGACCGCCGATATAGAATCATCCGCTATTGTTGAAAAATTACTGACTGCCGGCTACGATGGCAAATCGCCTGCCATAAAATGGGAGCACAATGAAAGCACCCGCACCCATCGCTTTATTATAGAAGATATTAAACGCGGAACCGGTGCATCCGCATTAAAACTACAGTGGGATGGCGCTCCGTTAAGACTGAAGGAAAAAGGCAGCAAAGAAGTAGAGATACCGGCTGTGGGCGACTTTAAAGTACTCAATATCCGGGCGGTGCAGGAAACGGAAAACTATGTGCTTGTTCAGTTTTCGGCGGCTATTGCCACCGGTCAGCAACTCAACGGGCTAATCACTGTAAGCAATAAAACAGATCTCAGCTATAGCATAGATGGCAGCGAGGTAAAGCTGTACGTGCCCGATGATTTTGACGGTAACTATACGATTACCGTAAACGAGGGCATACAAAGTATCTGGAACAACAAATTAAATAAAGCATTTACCGGCAACCTGTTTTTTGAAAACCGTCTGCCCTCCGTTACCATTCGCGGCCGCGGGGTTATATTGCCCAACTCCGGCAAGTTGGTGCTTCCTTTTGAAACCATTAACCTCAGCGCAGTAGACATCAGCATTATTAAAATATACGAAAATAATATTCCCCAATTTTTTCAGTCTAACAACTATGACGGGGCATATGATCTTCGTCGTGTAGCCACGCCCGTTGTGCAGCAAACCCTCCGGTTGGATAACGACAAAACACTTGACCTGCACCGGAAACAAAAATTTTCATTAGATATAGACAAATACCTGAAAGCGGAACCCGGTGCGATATACCATATAACGATCGGGTTCCGGCCTGAATATTCGCTGTATACCTGCCGCGCCGCCGATAAAAAAAATGATGACGATGAGAACGAATATTATAACTGGTACAGCAGCGATGATGATGGCGGATTGGACAGCAACGATGGCTTCTGGAAAGTATACAACGCCTATTATCCTTACGGCTATAACTGGAACCAGCGCGATAACCCCTGCAGTCCTTCTTACTATAACAAAGAAAGATGGGCCAGCCGTAATATCATAGCATCCAATATCGGGCTAACGGCCAAACGGTCCAATGATAACAGCATGCTGGTTGCTGTTACCAACATCCTGTCTGCAACGCCAATAGATAATGTGGAGCTGGAACTGCTCGATTACCAGCAACAGGTGCTTTTTAAAACCAAAAGTGACAAAAACGGGCTGGCCAATTTTGACCTGAAGAAAAAACCCTATTTATTAGTAGCCAGGAAAGGCAGCGAAAAAGGCTACCTGAAGTTAGATGATGGCAGCTCGCTGCTGCTGAGCCGTTTTGATGTATCGGGCATGGAAGTAAAGAACGGTCTCAAAGGTTTTATTTTTGGGGAACGCGGCGTATGGCGGCCGGGCGATACCATGTACATTAATTTTATTATGGAAGATAAAGCGGGTAAACTGCCTGCAGATCATCCTGTGGAATTGAATTTAATTACACCGCAGGGACAATTATACAAACGGATGGTTGAAACTACGGGCGAACATGGCTTTTATCTTTTCACTACTTCCACCGATGCTTCCTCTCCTACGGGCAACTGGCTGGCCAGGATTAAAGTTGGCGGGGCTGTGTTTGAAAAAAGGCTGAAGATAGAAACGGTAATGCCTAACCGCCTGAAGATTGACCTGGATTTTGGTAAAGATCCCGTATTAGGCAAAGACGGTATTTCACGCGGCACGCTAAAATCGCAATGGCTGTTTGGCACACCTGCAAGAAACCTTGCGGCAAAAATTGATGTCTCATTATATGCCCGGAAAACGGTTTTCAAAAAATATCCCAACTATCATTTCGATGACCCCACAGCAGGATATGCTACCGAAACCAAAACCATATTCGATAGCAGGCTGAATGAAGAAGGTGTGGCGCCTGTGCATACCACATTTGGCGCCATAAAAAACGCACCGGGCATGCTCAGCGCCAGCCTGCTCGTAAAAGTATTTGAGCCGGGTGGCGCTTTCAGTGTAGATAATATGGTTATTCCTTACAGTCCCTACAAAAGCTATGCAGGAATTAATATGCCCGAAGGACAGAAACCCTGGGGATTTCTGTTAACAGATAAAAGCTATGAGCTGCCTGTTGTAAATGTAGACGCCAATGGTAATGCATTAACCGGATCACAACAGGTGGAAGTGGAACTGTACCGCGTAAACTGGCGCTGGTGGTGGGATAATACCGGCGACGGCTTCAGCAATTTTACACAGGACACCTATAATAAATTATTGAAGAAAGATACCCTTCGTTTAACCAATGGCGCGGGCAAATGGGTTTTTTCGGCTCCCGGTGGCGATTGGGGCCGCTACTTAGTTTTAGTAAGAGACCGCAGCAGCGGGCATACTACCGGGCAGGTGGTATACTTTGATGATCCCTGGTGGCAGGCCCGTGGTAATACCGGCGACCCATCCGCTGCGGCAATGTTGTCTTTTACTTCTGATAAGGAAAAATATAATGTGGGAGAAGATATCACGCTTCAAATACCCGGCAGCAAAGGGGGCAGGGCTTTGATCAGCATTGAATCGGGCAGCCGCGTTATAAAAACAGACTGGGTTGAAACGCAGGAAGGTCAAACCCTGTATACTTTTAAAGCCGAAGCCGGCATGGCGCCTAACATATATGCCAATGTAAGCTTACTGCAACCTCATGCACAAACGGTAAATGATCTGCCTATCCGCATGTATGGCGTTATCCCGGTTTTAATTGAAGACAGGAATACCGTGATCAAACCGGTGATCAGTATGCCCGGCGTGATACAACCCGGGCAACAAACTGCCGTTACCGTTTCCGAAACATCAGGCAAAGCCATGACCTATTGTGTGGCGATAGTAGATGAAGGATTGCTTGATCTTACGCGTTTCAAAACACCCAATCCGCACGATGCTTTTTATGCAAGGGAAGCATTGGGCGTAAAAAGCTGGGATCTGTTTGATAATGTTATTGGCGCCTGGGGTGCGGGGCTTGAGCGGATATTAACCATCGGCGGCGATGAAGCAGCCAGTGGCGGCGCCAAAGAAAAAAGAGCCAACCGGTTTAAGCCGGTAGTAAAATATCTTGGCCCCTTCCATTTAAAAAAAGGTCAAAAGCAAACGCATAACTTTCAACTGCCGCCCTATATAGGCTCGGTAAGGGCAATGGTGGTTGCCGCGGGAGATAACGCTTATGGCTTCGCGGAAAAAACAATAACGGTAAAAAAACCATTGATGCTTCTGGGAACCCTGCCCCGTGTGCTTGGACCAATGGAAACCATTAAACTACCGGTTACTGTTTTTGCCATGGAAAATAACATACGCGATGTAACCGTAACGCTCCAAAGCAACGCTTATCTTGAAACTGTGGGCAATGCTTCCCGGCAGGTGTCTTTTACATCACCCGGGGAAAAGATGGTGTATTTTGACGTAAAGGTGAAAGCAAACACAGGCATTGGCAAAGTAAAGCTTACCGCATCCGGCGGTGCTGAAAAAGCGGAATACGAAGTGGAACTGGATGTACGCAATCCTAATCCAACAATAACCAGCGTAGTGGCATCTGTGCTCCAGGCGGGCCAGCAATGGAATGAAACGGTAACACCTGTGGGTATTCCGGCAAACGGAAAAGCTACGCTTGAAATTTCAGGCATACCGCCCATTAATCTTGAAAAAAGGTTAGGCTATCTTATACAATATCCGCATGGGTGCATTGAGCAAATTACTTCCGCGGTTTTTCCGCAATTGGTGCTTGGCCAGCTAACAGATTTGAGCGACCGCAAAAAAGCGGAAACGGAAAGGAATGTTCGCGCGGGTATTGAGCGCTATAAAAATTTTCAGCTTCCGGATGGCGGGTTCAGCTATTGGCCGGGTTTAACCGAAAGCGATGAGTGGGGAACCAGCTATGCCGGGCATTTTTTACTAACGGCCCGGGAAAAAGGATATATTGTGCCAACGGATATGATGCAGCAGTGGCTTGGCTATCAGCGCCGCAAGGCCAATGCCTGGGCGCCTTCCACCACAAATTTTTACGGCGGCGATCTTACACAATCATATCGCCTGTATCTTTTAGCCCTGGCCAAATCGCCGGAGTTAGGCGCAATGAACCGGCTAAAAGAATTCCAATACCTTTCACCGGAAGCCAAATGGAGGCTGGCTGCGGCCTATCAACTGGCGGCACAGCAAAAAGTAGCATCTGATCTTATTACAGGATTACCCACCACCTTCGAAGAACGCAAATTGCCCGGCATCACCTACGGTTCCGGTTTGCGCGACCAGGCAATGGTGCTGGAAACCCTCACATTAATGAATAAACGAAAAGAAGCAGCCGAAGTACTGCAATCCGTTTCCGCCCGGTTAGCCACCGAAAGCTGGTACAGCACGCAAACCACGGCGTACAGCCTGGTAGCTATTGCCGCATATTGCGGAACAAATACGGGTAGAGAAAGAATAATTGCCGCTGCCAGCGTAAACGGTAAAAATGTGAACATCAATACGCAGTCTTCTATTACACAAATACCGGTAAGCGTTACAGACGCCAATAAAAAAATAACCGTTACCAATAAAGGAACCAATGTTTTATATGCACGGCTGATTACACAGGGACAGCCGGTTACCGGGGAAGACCTGCAGGTGAATAATAACGCCGATATATTATCTATGAATGTTAGCTATACCAGCTTAAACGGTGATCCGCTGAATATTGAAAGCATACCTCAGGGAACGGATTTTGTAGCAAAGGTAAGCATCCGTAATCCGGGCATCCGGGGCAGGTATAACAACATGACCCTTTCACAAGTATTCCCGGGCGGATGGGAAATACTGAATACCCGCATGTTAGATAATGAAGGCAGCTTTAAATCTTCTCCTTTCAGTTACCAGGATATTCGTGATGACAGGGTATATACCCATTTTGACATAAAGGAAGGAGAAACCCTCACCTATTATGTAATGCTGAACGCGGCTTATGCAGGGAAATATTTTTTACCGGGCGTGTATTGCGAAGCCATGTACGATAATACCATCAGCGCTGGTGTAAAAGGGAAGTGGGTGGAGGTGAAATGATTGGTTGAATATTACCGGCGATCCTGTTAAAATGCAGGCCGCAACAGTATTAATAAAAGGCGATACATTTGTTTGCATGAAAACCAGGTATTTCCGTTTGGGAGAAATATACTTTGTTGGATACTGGATAGCTGCAATAATAGCGTGTGGAGTACTTCCCGGCTGTACTGCCCCAAAAAAATACAATAACCCGGTGGTGGTTATTGAAACAAAGTTTGGCAATATAACCGTAGAACTGTATCCGCAAAAAGCACCGGCTACCTCGTCGGCATTTCTCCGGCATATTGATTCGGGCTATTTCAGCAACTGTTCCTTTTATAGGGTGCTGCGCAAAGACAACCAGGTAACCGGGTCGCTCCATTCTTATCTGATACAGGGAGGGGTGTGGCAATCCAATCCTGATCTGAAAAGTAAATTCAGCCTTATTCCGCATGAGCCTACCAATGAAACCGGTATACTGCATAAAAGAGGAACGATTTCAATGGCAAGGAACGAGCCGGGAACTGCCACATCGGAATTTTTTATTTGTGTGGAAGATGAACCGGGCTTTGACTTCGGAGGTAAAAATAATGCAGACGGACTGGGCTACTCAGCTTTTGGCGCCGTAGTGGAAGGCATGGAAACGGTAATGAAAATTTATCAGCAACCTGAAGACAAACAACGGTTCATTCCCCCTGTTACCATTCTCAATATACAGCGGCTGCGGCAGGAAGCTCCGGAAAATAGTGCTGCGTCTGCCAAAGAAAAATAAGGATACCGGCTATTTAAATTCTTTTATTATCTTTAATATTACTTAACCTTTTGATTAGCCTTTATTAACATTTTAGATATATTGCATTCGCATTTTGCGTAACCTGCATAAACCCCGCACTACTTCATTTTTAAAATCATTTTATGAGAAAGGAAAACTTGCTTTATGTATTCGTAATTTATTTTTTAGTTGCCTGTCAAACGCAAAGATCAGAAAGCTACCCGGCAGGTATAGAACATGTTATTGTAATTGGTGTGGATGGCATGAGTCCCGATGGCATACGCAACGCAACTACACCGGTAATGGACAGCATGATTGCCGGTGGCGCTGTAAAATGGAAAGTACGTACCGTATTAACTACCGCCAGCAGCCAGAACTGGGCTTCCATGATCATGGGCGCGGGTCCTGAACAACATGGCATCATTAATAACGACTGGGAAAGAGATGATCATACGCTTCCTCCCATAGTAGCGGGAAAGGAAGGTATATTCCCTTCTATCTTCGGTATCCTCCGGGAGCAAAAGCCGGATGCGGAAATTGGAGCGGTTTACCACTGGAGCGGCTTCGGCAGATTATTTGAAAAGCAGGCGGTGAACCACGATAAAAATTTCTCAACGGAAGACTCAACGGCAGCGGATTTCATCAGCTATATTAAAGCCAAAAAACCCACTTTCGGATTCCTGCATTTCGACCATGTTGACCATGCGGGACATCATGACGGACATGGCACACCACAATATTATGCCGCAGTAGCAAAAGCAGATTCATTGATTGGCGAAGTATTGAAAGGTATTAAAGAAGCCGGTATTGAAGGAAGCACATTGGTTATTATTACTGCCGACCATGGCGGTATAGGCAAAGGCCATGGCGGACCCACGCCCGAAGAAGGTGAGATTGCCATGATACTGCATGGCAAAGACATAAAGAAAGGCTATAAAATTCAGCAGCAGGTATACACATACGACCTTGCCGCCACCATTGCATTTGCCTTTAAACTCACACCTCCCTATGCATGGATCGGCCGCCCCATTAAGCCTGCCTTTGAAGGTTTTGAAGAACCGGCTAATTTATGGGAAGGAAAAGAAGTGATCGCATCTCCCGTAATATTTCCTAAAAGAAATTTATACCAGCAGGCCGGCAGACTATACATTAACGAACCCGCTACCGTTAAGATGAGCCCGATGGCAGACAATAGCGTCATTCATTACACGTTGAACGGCGATATTCCTGACAGCAATTCACCCGTATATAAGGAACCCTTTACTGTTGACAGCACTACGGTGGTGCAGGCAAAAGCCTTCGACAACAAAGGCAATGAAAGCTTAGTAACCGCAGCCTATTTCAGAATACTGAAAGCCGGTATGAACAACGGACTGAACGTTTCTTATTTTAAAGGCAGGGGGTGGAAACAACTCCCTGCTTTTGAAAAACTGTCTCCTGAAAAAAAATGGAACAGCTATGAGTTTTCGGTTGACGAAAAAACAATCACGCCTTTGCAGGAAAAGGGAAATTCAACTTTTGGTTTAGTATACGATGGCTATATACAAATTGATACACCCGGTGAATACCGTTTCTCCACGCAATCGGACGATGGCAGCAAATTGCTGATCAATGATAAAGAAGTGGTAAACAATGATGGCGATCACGGCGTAAAAGAAGCCGCGGGCGATATTACATTAAACGCGGGCCGGTATAAAATAAAAGTAGAATTTTTTAACGCAGCGGGCGGTTACTGGCTTGATGTATTTTACAAAGGACCCGGCATCGCCAAACAACTTGTTCCGGCAAATAAACTGTTCCTGAAAAAAGCATAAGGCTGCCTGTTTATTACCCCCATTTTACTATGCCTGCTTTTTGAAACACGGAGGCACGAAGTTATTTTTATTTATTTCCGGTTATCTCCGGATCAAGCTCCAACTGCCGGCTCTTTATTCAACAAGCTTACCGTACCCTCTGATCCACTCTTTTTACTATCTTGCACCAATGAAAAAACTACTGATCCTCATCTTTACGCTGATCACCGTTAGCACTTTTGCGCAGGACAAAAGAAAGTGGAAACAACTTTTTAATGGCAAAAACCTCAAGGGCTGGACGGTGAAGATCAGCGGACATGAACTGAATGATAATTTCGGCAACACGTTTCGCGTGGAGGACGGAAAATTAGTAGTGTCTTACGATCAGTATACTTCCTTCAACGACCAGTTTGGCCATATCTTTTATAAAAAACCCTATTCGTATTATTTACTTGCGGTAGAATACCGTTTCGTAGGCAAACAGGTTGACGGCGGTCCGGGATGGGCTTATAAAAACAGTGGCATTATGCTGCATTGCCAGCCACCTTCCACGATGCTTAAAGACCAGGACTTTCCTATTTCCATAGAAGACCAGTTGCTTGGCGGTGATTCCACCGGCGAAAGAACAACCTGCAATCTTTGCACACCAGGTACGAATGTTGAAATAGACGGAAAATTATTTACACCGCATTGTATCAATTCCAATTCAAAAACATTTCGCAATGAAGAATGGGTAAGAGCGGAAGTGCTGGTGCTGGGCGATTCCGTAATACAGCAAATTGTAAACGGAGATACCGTGCTGGTATATCAAAAACCACAGATGGGGGGAGGGGCGGTAAACAATTATGATCCCGCGGTTAAAAAAGACGGGCAGTTGCTCAGGAGCGGTTATATATCCCTGCAAAGTGAGAGTCACCCGGTTGAATTCAGGAAAGTGGAGATCATTGACCTCGAAAAACAGTATAGAAAAAAAAGAAAATAATCAATATGGATACAAATATTTTCGGCGCCGTAGACCAGTTTATCAATAACCTGTTTGTTAAGGAAGATGAAGCATTGCAGCAAACCAAACAGGCTATTATTGATGGTGATCTTCCTTTAATCAGCATTTCCGAAAACCAGGGAAAATTCCTGCATATCCTGGCCAGGCTCAGCAACCCCAAAAAAATATTAGAGATCGGCACGCTGGGCGGCTACAGCACCATCTGGCTGGCCAGAGCGTTGCAGGAAGGCGGGCAATTGATTTCGCTTGAGCTCGATCAGCACCATGCGGATGTAGCCCTTGCCAATATTTCAAATGCCGGCTTGGGCAATAAAGTTAACATACGGGTTGGCAATGCCCTGGAAGAATTACCCAAATTGAAAGAAGAAAACGCGGGGCCCTTTGACGTTATATTCATTGATGCCGATAAGGAACCTTATGCCGAGTATTTTGAACTGGCTTTACAACTCTCCCGGCCGGGCACACTCATTATTGCCGACAATGTAGTGCGGGAAGGCAAAATATTAGAAGAAAACAGCACCGATACCAATGTAACCGGCGTTCAACGCTTTATAAAACGGATGGCAGCCACCAACGAAGTTACCGCCACCATCATTCAAACGGTGGGCAGTAAATACCATGACGGCATGGCGCTGGCGATTGTGAATGAAGCAGTATAGCGGCGGTATCAATAGCCACCCATATCGGGGGACCCGGTGGTGGCACAGCCACCTTCAGAACTTTTTTGTCCCACGAGACCATTAAGTCCCACGGAATAG
>CAYVEI010000115.1:0-14793 GCA_964450515.1 uncultured Terrimonas sp.
ATTCAAATTAATAACTTATTTTTTATTTAACGCGCAATATACGCGGAAACATAAGCACATCACAATACAAGCTTCAACACGCTTAGCGTTCAGGTGAGTAATTACTAAGGATAGTACCTGTACTCCTTCTTTCACTTTTCTCTTCTCTCTTCTCACCTCTCATCACGCCCCCGGGTGCATTTCGCTTCGGATTCCGGATTTTCGGCTTCGGATTTAACCATCCACATATCATCCGTTTTGAAGTGTAATCATTAAATTTACATTTCCTGTTGAAGTAAGGAAACCGGGAGTGGTAAGGATAACCGGATAAACGTTGAACAGCATGATGAAAATGACAGTATCTTTTTTATTTCTCTTTACTTTTTTTGTATCACAGGCCCAACCACCCGCTTCACTGAGCAGCTCCGAAATTTTACTCCGCTTAAAAAAGCTGAACGTACTGGGAAGCGTTTTATATATCGCCGCACATCCTGATGACGAAAATACCAGGCTGCTGGCCTACCTGGCCAATGAAAAGCTATACCGCACCGGCTACCTCAGCATTACCCGCGGCGACGGCGGGCAGAATTTAATAGGCGATGAGCAGGGCGCAGAGCTGGGTTTAATAAGAACGCAGGAGTTGCTGGCGGCCCGCCGTATTGACGGGGCAGAACAGTTTTTTACAAGAGCCTACGATTTTGGTTTTTCCAAAAGCACGGAAGAGGCTTTGGAAAAATGGAATAAGGAACTGATCCTCGGCGATGTGGTTTGGGTGATCCGTAAATTTCAGCCCGATGTGATCATTACCCGTTTCCCGGAAGACAGCCGTGCCGGCCACGGGCACCATTCGGCTTCGGCGGTGCTGGCACATGAGGCTTTTATTGCCGCTGCCAACCCGCAACGGTTTCCCGAGCAATTAAAAAAAGGCGTTCGGCCCTGGCAGGCGAAGCGCATAGTGTGGAATACCTTCAATTTTGGCGGCAACAATACCCAGAGCGATGACCAGTTTAAAATGGATGTTGGCGGGTACAATGCCCTGTTAGGAAAGGGCTATGGCGAAATAGCCGCCGAAAGCCGCAGCCAGCATAAAAGCCAGGGCTTTGGCGTAGCCGCCCGGCGGGGAACGTCCTGGGAATATTTTTTGCCCATAGCGGGCGAAGCACCTGTGAAAGAGCTGATGGACGGGGTAGAAACAGGCTGGGAAAGAACTGCCGGTTTTGGCGTATTGGATCGTTTGCAACCCGGGGAGAAGATAAGCAGGATAATTAATGATTTTTCGTATGATCATCCGGAAATGTCTGTACCTGACCTGGTGAGCCTGTATAAAAACCTGATGGCAGCCGGCGGACTGTCTCCCTATTGGCAAACGCAAAAGCTGAAGGAATTATCGGAACTGATACGGGCCTGTTCCGGATTATACTTTGAAGCTACAGCCGGCGTGCCTTATGTGGCAGCGGGCGATTCATTGCGCATAAACATTAATGTTCTTAACAGGGGAGGGTTGCGCATATCGGGTATGGTGGTACGGCCTTTCGATTACCAGCTTCCGGCGCCATTGCCGGCTAACCAGTTGATTTCCCATACCCAAACCATTTTTGTACCGGTTAACATGGAGATATCGCAGCCCTACTGGTTAGAAAAAGGACTCAATGAAGGTCATTTTATAGTAAACGACCAGTTGCTGATCGGTTTGCCCGAAAGTTCCCCTGCCTATGAAATGACGATATCGGTTAACATAAACAATCAGGTTTTTCATTTATCAACACCCGTTCGTTACAAATACACCGATCCCGTTCGCGGTGAAGTATACCAACCCCTTCCCGTTGTACCTGCTTTATCGTTAAACGAATCGCCGCAGTTTGTTTTCACCCGGCTCAATAAGCAACCTGCATCCGCTATAAAATTAAATGTTACCTCATTATCAGCATCGCTTCAAAAAGCAAAAACGCAATACTATCAGTATGAATATAACGGGAAGGAACTGGTAAAGAACAGGGTATTAACAGATACGGCCTTATCGCTGCACAAAAATGATGCGATCAGCTATGTTTTAAAAACAAGCGATATACTAAAGCAAACAAAGGAGAAATCGCTTCGTTTTTTTGCCGACCTGAATGCGCCCTATAAAGAAAGATATCAAAGCTATACGATCCGTAAAATTGAATACGCCCATATACCCGCCATTACTTATTTTTATTTGAACAAAGTAAAAATAATAGAAGATGAAATTATTACAGCCGGGAAAAAAGTAGGATACATTACAGGAGCCGGCGACAGGGTGCCGGAAGCTTTGCAGGAAATGGGCTATGAAGTTGTTTTCCTGAATCAAAAGGATATTGTTGCCGGCAATCTTAATGGTTTTGATGCTATTGTGATCGGCGTACGCGGCTATAATGTAAATGAATGGCTTAACAGTGTATATGATAACCTGATGGATTATGTAAAGAAAGGGGGCAATCTTGTGGTACAATATAATACCAGCAATTTCATTGGTACCCTCCATGCCAGGATAGGTCCCTATCCGTTTGAAATTTCGAGAGGAAGGGTAACTGATGAAAATGCCGCTGTTCATTTTCTGCAGCCCGCAGATCCCGTGCTGAACTGGCCCAATAAGATCAGCTCAAAAGATTTTGAAGGATGGATACAGGAAAGGGGCATCTATTTTGCCGGGGCGCCGGATAAAGCCTATAAAAATATACTGGGCATGAAAGACCCCGGCGAGGATGAGCAGCAGGGGAGCCTGATCGTAGGCCGGTATGGAGAGGGCAGGTTTATTTATACGGGATTGGTTTTCTTCCGGCAATTACCTGCCGGTATTGGCGGCGCTTACCGATTATTTGCTAATTTGGTGGCTAATCCTAATCTTCAAAAAACAAATGGCACAGCAAAAAAAGAATAACATTAATAAAGGATCGGCAGTAGGAGTGGTTATTGGGGTAGCCCTGGGCATTTTAGTAACACTGGTTTTTAAAAAAGTGGGGTATGGCATATTAATGGGTATTATTGTGGCGCTGCTGCTGCGCCGGTCGCTTAAATAAATAATATGGAACAATTTAATGAACGTCCGCCTGTATTTAAAAGCTGGAATGCCTGGTACTTTATTGTAGTGGCGGTGCTGGTGCTGCTGATTGTATTATTTACTTATTTCACCAAAACTTTTTCATGAGTTATCCCGACTGGTTTGTACTGGTTATAACCCTTGCTGTTATCATTTTGTATGGTGTATACAAGAGCCGTACCACCCGCAACCTCGACGGTTATTTTTTGAGCAACCGTGAAATGCCCTGGTATATCGTGTTATTCAGCATTATGGGCACCCAGGCCAGCGCCATCACTTTTTTATCGGCGCCGGGACAGGCATACACAGACGGCATGCGATTCGTGCAATACTATTTTGGATTGCCTTTAGCCATGATCGTGCTTTGCGTAACCTTTGTTCCTATTTTTCATAATTTCCGTTTATATACCGCCTACCAGTTCCTGGAGAAACGCTTTGATGTAAAAACAAGAACGCTCACTTCCTTTCTCTTTTTATTGCAGCGTGGATTATCTACGGGAATAAGCATTTATGCCCCGGCAATTATCCTGTCTTCCCTGCTGGGCTGGAACATTTACTGGACCAATATTTTTATGGGAGGGCTGCTGATCATATACACCGTAGCGGGAGGGGCAAGAGCGGTTGCCTATACCCAGCAACTGCAAATCGTTATCATTTTTGCCAGCATGTTCATTGCCGGCTGGCTGGTGGTAAAATACCTGCCGGAGGGCGTGGGTATTTTTGATGCGTTGAAAATAGGCGGCGCAATGGGCAAAACCAATGTAATTACCACCGGGGTTCAGGAGGGCGGCGGGTTCGACTGGAACGACAAGTATAATTTATGGAGCGGGATAATCGGAGGCTTTTTCCTGGCGCTCTCTTATTTTGGAACCGACCAAAGCCAGGTAGGGCGGTACCTTACGGCAAAATCTATCAGAGAGAGCCGGATGGGCCTACTGATGAACGGACTGGTAAAAGTGCCCATGCAGTTCCTGATACTGATGCTGGGGGTGCTCATCTTTGCCTTTTACCAGTTTCACGATGCTCCCCTGTTCTTTAATCAAACCCAGGTGCAAAAAGTAAGCAACTCGAAATATGCGGCATCACTGGCGGAAATACAGGATCATTACCAGGCGGTAGATTCGCAGAAAAAGCAACTGGTACAATCCATTGCCGCAAGCGGAACGGCCGGTATTTCGGCAGAGAACCGGTTGGAGCTTAACCATATTAACGGGCAAAGAGACAGCCTGCGCACTGCCTTTAAAGGATTGGTAGTGAAGCCCGAAGTGGGAGGAGACTCCAATGACGCGAATTATATTTTCCTGCGTTTTGTACTCGATTACCTGCCTAAAGGCCTGATCGGGCTGCTGATCGCCGTTATTTTTATTTCATCATGGGGCAGCATAGCCGCAGCGCTTAACTCCCTGGCATCCAGCACTATTGTGGATATTCATAAAAAGTTTATCAATAAAAACTTAGATGAAGCAGGCGATTACCGCGTTTCAAGGTGGTATACCTTAGCCTGGGGTATATTTTGCATTATAGTAGCCCAGTTTGCCTATAATTTGGGCAACAGCTTAATTGAAGCGGTAAATATACTGGGCTCCCTTTTTTACGGGGTGATACTGGGTGTGTTTTTACTGGCTTTTTACAGCAAGCCTGTAAAAGGTAACGCGGTATTCTGGGGGGCCATACTGGGCGAAGCGCTGGTGATAACCCTATTCCTGCTGAATGAGCATAAGATCATTAATCTCAGCTTTTTATGGCTTAATGCTATCGGCGCCCTCGCTGTTATGCTCACGGGCTGGCTGTTGCAGCTTTTTATCTTTAATAACCGGGTTGCCCGGCAATAAAAGCCTCTTTTTTACCATTAATCGAAAAATGAGCGGCATTGGCCGATTTCGCAGAATGGCTATGGGATTGCTGTGTATCTTCACATCAGTTAATCATATCCGTACATATCCATGCCTTTGTAAAGCCGGTTTAAAAATCTAAAATTATGAAAACGTATCAATTGCTCAGGAACAACAAACAAATGGGATATTACACAAAAACCTGCTTACTTCAGATCGGTCTTCAGCCGTTAGACCTGTTATGGATAGAAGGAGAAAGCGTTACCTGGAAATATCCTTCGGAACTGGAAGAATTTAGCGGGTATACATTACCGGTAGCGCTTACGGAAGCCTCCGCGGTAAATAACCGGAAAGAAAAGCAGATCCTTTATTTTGATTCGCATATAGCAGAGATGGATTATAAAAAAATGAACGTTCAGTATATCCGGGAACCCGATGCCGTTTTGTGTGATGTAGCTCCCGGCTATGAATACTTAGTAAGGGCGCAAAGCTTCAGGCTGCCGGTTGATGAACCGGATAATGAAATGATTGCAGCAAATAGTGCCGGACAGGAAGCCGTAGATGCAGCCAGGGCCATATTAGATCATTCTTACCCGGTAATGGGCGCCGGTCAGATAATAGACACCCCTGAATGCAGGGCCGACTATAATAGCTTTACAGCAGTATGGAAAGTAAACAACAGGAAAGAAGAAAACACGGTGCAAAAAAGCCGCAGCCTTGTAAAAACCGGGTTAAGCGCATTGCTCACAGGTATAATAACACTTGCGGCAACCGGATTCAATTTTAAAATATAGCAAAGTGAAAAACAGCGGCCATTTTATAAACAGCACTGATTCATACAGCATAAATATTAACGTACAGTTTGCCATTTTTTAATGGTAAACTGTACTGTTTTTGACCATACTCCAATACCTTTGAACTTGGTTCCCCCGGTTAGTTCCTGTTTCATTTCAAATCCTTCTCCTCTGAATATCCATGCCATAGGCATCTTATTGATTTTCTATTATCCGTTCCTTTGAAATATTCGAAATTGAACCTCTGGTAAAAATTATACGTTCATGAAAGAATATTTGTTATTGCGGAACAATACCGAAACGGGGCCTTACACGCTTGATGAATTGCGGGTAATGGGGTTAAAAGCCTACGACCTGATCTGGGTTGAAAACAGGAGTTTTTCGTGGAAGTATCCGTCGGAGATCAGCGAGCTTGCCGCATTTGCACCGCCGGTGGAAATACCGGAGCTGGGTAATACAGATCGCTTAGCAGGCAGGGGAGCAGGTATGCAGGATGCCGGGAGCAGGTTAGGCAGCGCTTTTGTACAGGACATGCCGGTTGCTAAAAAGAAAGCGCCTGTAAAACAGCTCACTCATATTGTTGCTTTACAGCCTACGGTAGAACATATCAGGATCAGAACGATAAAATCTGTTGTTCAACCCCATATGGTAAAGGTAGAAATACGTGAAAAAGCTTTAGCTGCAAATGCTCCTGCAACACCATTGGGGTATTATATGCCTGAACAGCAGGAAAGGCGGTATCCTGCAACCGCGTTGCTGCAACCGGTTCGTGCGTGGCTGCGTAAGTTTCACCCCATGGAGGGTTTGCGCATGCTAAGCAATAATAATAAAATGGAAATGATCGTGCTGGCTGTTGGCGCCGCTTCTTTGCTGGCGGTAGCTTATTTGTTTATTACTACGGGATATTAATAAAAACTCATTTATCCTGCCGGTAGGTTGCCGGCGCATCTTTTACCGTTATTTTTTGGGTATTGTGGAGGTTATTGAGCGTAGATCCTGTTTTGTAAAAATGCAGGAACAGGAGTAAAAGGGCTGCACCCCCTAAAACACAGGCCCATATCCACCATCTTTGCTTCGGCATATTCACTTCCTCTGCCGGGTAAGCTGCATCAGCAACAGCCTGATGCCGGATAAAATTTTCGCTTACCTCCGTATCACCTCTTAAAATAGTATGGTTGGCATTTGTTCTTATAATGCGCATCGCCGGCACGGGCTCCATAAAATCGTAGGTAATGGTTTTAGCCTCCAGGCTAATGTTACCACCCAGCTCAGCACGCAGCACGCCTACTTTGTCCCATACCATTTCTCCTTCCTGCTTCAACTGGTTTTTTAGTTCATACGAAAAATCATTTACTCTTTTAATGGCTTCCCATTCTTCTACCTGTAAGCGTGCGGCAACATATTGAAAGAGATTTTTATCAGGCGCATCATGCATATCATCAAAAATTATTTTTTGCATGGGCGGCTCAATCATATGATCCGAAAAATTGCTGATGGCAGGAATGTTCTGGAGCTCAAGGGTACCTAGCCCCGGCAGGCTTAGCGACTTATGTTGTATGAGGTATTGATGCAGGATATGAAACATGAAAATGCTTTAAACAGATTGCAATGCCACTAAGGTAATATTTTATCCGGTCACTTTTTACGGGAACATGCAAACATCATTTGGCTGAGATTTAACACGATCTACTTCGAAAAATTATATATAATACCTCCCAGGATATTAAAGCCATACACATCATACTGGTTCCAGCGCTGGTACTTGTTATTGAAAACATTATTAGCCTGCACCCACAGGTTAAACTGTTTGGTTATTTTAAACTCCAGTCCGGCGCTCAGATCAACGGGGTGCCTGCCTGTATCCACACCACCATCTCTTTTCAGGTATTTGGCGCCTTCAAAAAAGAACAGGTCGCTCTTAAACCATAGGTCTTTTAGTATTCTCCAGCGCAGTGCAGCGCTGAATTCTCTTGGCGTAATGCCCCAGGGCTGTGGTTCGGTTTTTTGCTTGTTAAAAAGCAGCCAGTTAAAACGGCCGGTTAACGAAAAATCTTCTGCCTGCACCACACCCACTTCTCCGTGCATCTGAAAAGCGTTCAGTTTTTCTTCATTGCGAATGCCAAAGCGGTTGCCGGCAAGCGCAATTCCCCCCCCCGGTCCGGCAGTAACATATTCATTAACGAATAAAGGCATATTGTAAAACTGTACGAGGCCTACTTTAGCATTGTAAAAAAAGTGCTCCAGGAATGTTCCTTTTATGCCGCCAAAGGTTTCATTTACACGGGTGTTTAATAACTGCGCCGGTTGTGCCAGGTAGGGGTTTATGGAAGCGAAACGTTTGTAAGAGCCCTTGTCGTAATGCATCAGCCATCCTAATTGAACGATCAGCCCTTCGCCGCCCAATTTAAAATCTGCCAGCAGATCGGGCAGCAGTTTAAATGCCGAATTATCCCATGAAGGAATAACGCCGCCCTGTATGTTAACATCTTCATTCCTGAACCTGAGGGCAAACGGAACCGTTACTACGGTATTATTGATGGTGCGTACTGTATTGTTAGATGAATATTGCGTGTAATCTGCATTTACGCCCAGCTTAATGCTCAGGGCATCGCCAATGGCTTTTTCTAAGGGCAGGTCGGCTACCGCGTTAAATTCCTTCCCGTTATGATTGTCGTTAAAGAAAGAAAGTTGAACATCGGGATGATATTTTAAGCCAAAAGCTGTAGGCGCCGTATTGCGGAAGCCAATATTGGCATCAAAGTTTAAAAATCTTTGCAAAAGGTCGCCCTTATCAAACTGGTATGCATTATGATCATAACCATACAGGTAGTACTTATCATTATCAAACGAGAGCTTACCGTAGAGTTCCTGCTTTGCCGCGGTTATGGTGCTGCCGTATATGCTTGCCCCCGCGTTGGCGTATTCCTGGTATTGCGGAACCTTTCCTTTAGAAGAAACATAGTGCGCCAGGATGCTGAGATTGGCGTTATCGCTATTATTAAAGCTCAGCCCTGCCTGCGCAAACGGCGTTTGAAGATTGCCATAGCCTAATTTTACAAAATTAGTGGCGTCCCATTCTTTGGAAGCAGAATCTATGCTGAGCGCTAAAGGACTGATGGCCAGCGGCTGGTATACCAGCGATAAGCTGGTAATGGGAATATTATAATTGAATTTCGGTTTTGCAGAATCAGGTACCGGTGGCGCCGCAACAAAGTTGATCTTAGCCGATTCTTTTATTTCAGGCTTAAAAGCAGAAGTGATCTCAATGGTTTGCTTTTTCAGCAGATCCTGGGCCTGCACTGCCGGGAGGGAGCATACAAGTAGCAGCGCCCCAAAAATAAAAGATTTGATAGCTATATTATTTTCCATGATCATTTTCATTATTTTTTATCGGTACATAACAGGATCGGAGGCTGTTGTTTACCCCGCAATTTTGCTTTCTGTTCTTTCGGCATCAATTACCATCTTCAGCTTTTCAGCCGCTTCGTTCTTTAATTCAGTAATACGGCTGTTGTCAACCACGCTTTGTAATGTGGCTTTTGCATTGAAATAATCCTTTTCTTTAAAATAAATATCTCCAAGCAGTATATAAGCCCTGGTGATCCAGAAATCATAAGAGCCCGATTTATTGATGGTTTCAAAAGCGGCTTTGTCGGCATTTTTCAAATCGCTAAGCGAATAATAGCAACTGGCGATCTCGTACCTTGCTTCTGCCGCAAAAGAAGCTTTGTTGATGCTTACCACATTTCTGAAATTCCGGATGGCTTCGGTAAAAGCGCCTTTGTCCTGATCGGCTCTGGCGCTTACCATATACGCCAGCACTTTATCATCAACACTGGTATTTTTTTCTTTCAGCAGTTCCTGTGCGTTACTCACGGCTTCGGCCCATTTCTTTTGCTGGTACTGGCTGCGCAGCAGTCCGCGCATGGCTTCCAGCCTGTTTTCGCCACCGGCTGCCACTGTTTTGAGCGTGGTAAAATATTGTTCTGCTTTTGGATAATCCTGCAGCTCAAAATAATAAATACGGCCGGCCTGCGATGCAGCTCTTTCCGCATACTTGCTGGCGCCGCGGTCCGATACTTCCGAATAGCCGGCTGCAGCATTTTTCCAGTCTTTCTGCTGGTTATAGATCTCGCTTCTTAAAAACCAGGCATCCAAGGCATTTTGTCCGTCGGGGAATTTGCTGAGATAATTATTAAAAGCGGTAAGCGCGCCGTTGAAGTCCTTGTCTATATACCTGTTTTCTGCCGCCCTGTAAGTAAGGTTATCTTCTTCATTAACGGTAACCGAACGGCCTGCGCTCTTCATAAAAGCAACATATTCCGCTGTTTTGCCTTCGGCGGTATAAATTGCTTTTACATTTTCTATAGCTTCGTTGGCTTCAATGGTATTGGGATAATCTGCCACTAATTTCCTGAACTGGGCTAATGCTTCTGCGTTGTTGTTCAGGTTAAGGTAAGCCAGCCCCAACTTCAACTGGGCGCCGGGTTTCAGGTTACCCGCTACCGGCGCACTCAATACATTGTTTAAATAGGGTACGGCTTCGCGGTATTTTTCATCCGCGAGATATGTTTTTGCTATTTCAAGGTTTACATCAGGCGTTAGCAGGGAAGAGGGATATTTGCGTTCTATGGTTTTCATCAGGCTGATCTTCTCATTGCTGTTATTAACCCCTGCGATCATGGCGTTTTGATAAGTGGCATAGTCGCCCGACGGCCATGAATAACTAATAATGGTACTATAGATAGACTTGGCCCGGGAAAAATCCTTGTTCATATAATAACAATCGGCCAGCCGCAGGCAGGCATCCTGTTCAACGGGCCGGGCATTTAAGGGAGGATTTTTTGAAACCTGCTCAAAAAAGGTTGATGCCTGGCGGTAATTTTCTTTGCGGTAATAGCAATAGCCCAGGTTGTACCTTGCGTTAATAACGCTCACTTCCCCGGAGGAATAAGATGGGTTGCGGAGGTAATCGTTATAAAAGAGGATGGCCTCGTCTAACCGGTTTTGACGGTAGGCTATTTCGCCCTCCCAAAAATTAATAAGCGGCAGAACCGGCGCATTAAAAGGATCCCTGAGCGCTTTATCTAACAGTACTTTAGCACCGTTGAGGTCCTGGTCGTTGATCAGCTCCATTGCTCTTCCATACAGCACCCTGGGGTACATTCTTTTTACTGATTCTGCCGGGGAAGGTATTTTTTCAAGAATGCTCAGTGCTTCGCGGTAATTATTGGTGTTGGCCAAAAGCGACGCTGCAATTTCCGCCGCTTCTTTCTGGTAGGCTGAATGGGGATATTCGTCTAAAAAATTTTTAAACTCATTGAGGGCAATATCCTGGAAGCCCAGTTCATAGGAAAGCTTGGCATAATTGAATTTTGAAACTTCCCGTTGCGCCGGGTTGGTATTATTGGCAGCGCAAAATGAAAAAGCGTTCCTGGCATTGGCTTTATCGCCTAATTTAAGGTAGGCGTCTCCCAAAATATACATGGCATTCTGGCTCAGCGAATCTTCACCGCCACTCAGTTGCTTTAAACCTTCTACCGCTTTATTCAACTGCTTTGCCTGGTAGTAGCAATAGCTCAGTTGGTAAAGGGTTTCGCGGTTTACCTTCTCTGTTTTGTTTACATAATCTTCTAAGTAAGGCAATGCTTTTGCATAATCTCCTTTTTCGAACCAGGCATGACCAATTAATTCTTTCATCGGCACATCGTAGTAACCGCCTGTACTGCCAAGCGCCGCTTCGCCGTATGCCAGCGCTTCTTCTTTTTGCCCCTGTACATAGTAAATATTGGCTACATAAAAAGGAACAACATTTTTATAGGGATCATCCTTTTCCACTTTCCGGAAAGCGGTTAAACCTTCGCGGTAGTTGCGGCTGGCGTAGGCAATGAGCCCGTAATAATAATTAGCGGCTTTATAATTGGGGTCGGAAGTGGTTTTTGCAACAGACTCCAGCAGGGGAGAGGCTTTACCAAATTCCTCCAGCGTAAAGTAGGCGTACCCCTGATGAAACTTCATATCGGCAACCTGCCTGTTGCTCAGGCTTTCTGCACTGGTTTGCTCATAATATGCCAGGGCTTCCCGCATATCGTTTTTACGGAAATAATATTCCGCGAGATGAAAGCTTAGTCTTTGGGTAAGGGAGGGGTTATAATTTAATACAATAAAGCCTTTGGCTTCTTCTGCGGCAAAGGTTTCATTTTGCTGCAATCCGCAGGCGATGCTGTAAAACTGTACATCATCATAGGTGATGTTGTTGTTGCTACGGTCTGCAGAACGCATCCCGTTCCTCAGCTCTTTGAAAAGCGGGTAGGCTAAGCTGTATTGTTCTTTCTGGAAGTATTCTTTAGCCTGGTTAAAACCGGCCTGCGGATCAGTATAAATTCTTGTTTGCTGTGCGGTGGCTGCGGCTGTGATACACAGCAGTGCCATCGTAATATAAATGAAACGTCCTTGCATACATGTGGTGATTATCGTACAACGTTGCTGCTGTTTTGCAGATTGCACGAAGTTCAATGCTCTTTTGTTACAAATTTCTTAAAGTAAAATAAACGCTAAGGTACACTGAACAGATTTTGCAATTACCATTCCAAAACACTTGTGGATAAAAGGTTGGTATCTCTTATTTTTGCTCCTTCAAAAATTAAAAGATGAAAAAGCTTTTATCTACCGGCTATACCGACTGGGCTTTCAATATCGCCATGTTAGCGCTTCGCGCGGGCCTGGGGCTTATGATGCTGCCGCACGGTTACGATAAGCTGGTGCATTTTGCCGCAAAGAAAAACACGTTTATGAATTTTCTGGGAATGGGCAGTACCGTATCGCTCTCTCTCAGCCTTTTTGCAGAGTTCTTCTGTGCTATGTTTGTTATTATAGGATTGTTCACCCGCTTTACGGTATTACCGCTTATTATTGGAATGAGCGTTGCTTTATTTAAAGCGCATGATGCAGCGATATTTGGCGCCGGTGAAAAGGCTGCGCTGTATCTTACCGGTTTTTTAGTGATACTGCTGGTGGGGCCCGGCAAGGCCAGTGTGGATGGAATGATGGGGAAGTGAGGATGGAGGTATGGGAGCGCAAACAGCCGGAAAAAGATTTTACAGTATTGCTCCTGTTTGGGTGTTTGCTTTTCTGCATTTTATTAAATAGAAAGGAAAGTTTTCGCTTACTTCCGTAAGTTCAAATAATCCTGCTTTACCAAATTCTTCCTGTATGGTTTCTCTGTCGTAAAAGAAAATTATTACACCGCCAAACATTTCAAAACGGTCTTTGCTGATGTATTTTCCTTGTTTATAAGTTGGGGCTTCTTTCGTAATAGCTGTAAAAACCATATAACCGTTTTCGGATAGTTGGTTATGGCAATCAGCAATCAGTTTTGCTCTTTCCGTACTGTTTAATAAGTGAATTAAACCATAGCAAAATATGCCGTCATATTGCTTGTTGTCAAAAGGCATATCCGTTACAGAACCGTGATAAATGGTCATACCGGCTCCATAATGTTTTTTGGCTAAATCAATGGCAGATTTGGATATTTCAATTCCTGTTACCTCAATTCCGGTTTCTCTGAAAATTTGGGCATTTCGGCCGTAACCAATACCGGGAATAAGCATGGTTTTTACGCCGTTTGCTACAAAATAGTCCTTCGTTAGTATAGCAGATTTTGCAGGTTCAAGTCCCCACATTTCCTGTTTATCCTTAAATGCTTCTTCCCAAAATTCTGTCATGGTTTTTGTTGTTTAACCGCGTACTTTATCTTCTAAAATCAATTATGCAAGCGCTTAAAAAAAAGCAGGTTTCTAAGCTTCCCTGTTAAAAAGCCGGGATGCATACCGGCGGCTGATCATTGGGGGCTGGGGGGATAAAAACCCTGTAAGTCAAAGACTACAGGGTGTAAAAAGTGTGCCCGAGACTGGATTCGAACCAGCACGCCGTTTCCAGCGCTACCACCTCAAGGTAGTGCGTCTACCAGTTTCGCCACCCGGGCAGGTATTTGCTATAAAGCGGCTGCAAATGTAGTGTTTTTTGTAATATAGAAGCACTGCAGGAACGCATTATTCAAACCGGATGGAACGAAATTTTTTAAATTCATGAAAAGACCGTTCAACAGGCGACCACGACCATTTGATCATCCGGCCACCGTCGTAATCCAGCCTGCAGAAATTGGCGTTCCATATTGTACCGCTTTTTGGCGGAATATTGCTTAGCGGGCTGAGCAGGGCATAAGGAAAAAACAATTCAGCGCTCCAGGAACGGATAGCCGCACCAGCTTGCATTTGCCCTCCTTCTATATGCACGTTCTTCTTTACTTTTCGTTCTCCGCTATAATGCCAGGGCGTCCAGCCGTAGGCCCCGCTCTTTAAATTGGGAATTAACAGTACAAGCTCCTTGTTCAGGGGGCTGATCTCGTACTCAAAGTATAAGGGTGTTGAGGGATCCGGATGAAAGAACACTTCAAACACATCGGCGTTGAACAGGTTGTCGAAATCATTTTCAAAGGTGCTGGTAATTTTTTCGTCCTCTCCGCTGAACAATACATATATTCCTTTTGCGGAGTAGAGGATTTTATATTTCGTTTTATATTCTTTGCCCTCATCTATTTGATGAAGGCTTACCCAATTGGTTTTCTCCCATTCTGCATTTTCTCCTTTGCCGGTTATGGCAAAATCGTTGCAACGTTTTACCAATAATGGATCGGTGGCGTTCCGAAACTCCTGCGCAAATACGTTACAGCAGGAAAAAATAAACAGGAATAAGGTATATATTTTCATAAAGAAAGTATGAAGAGGTTACAGGTTTCATGTTACAGGCCATAGGAGCAGCCTCCTTCGGATTTCGGTTTTCCGGCTTCGGATTTCTAAATCAAATGTTTAGTGATTTTAGATGCGGTCTGACCCTCCTTCGTCGGGTGCCGACCGCTACATTTTCAAACTTTCAAATTTTCAAATTGATCAATGTCTTCCCGTTTCTCTTCCTTCCCAGCCGGTCTTACCTTTTTCAATATACAATTCGGTAACGCTTTTGGATACCCGATCATCCACCTCCTCTGCCAACTGTATGCGCAAGGGGTGCGTAAGCTTTTTCTGCCAGCTCAGCACAGGTGCATAGGGTTGGGCGCCTTTTTCGGTTTCAT
>CAYVEI010000116.1:0-14593 GCA_964450515.1 uncultured Terrimonas sp.
TGCGTTTGGATAAAGAGCTGGCCGACTTCTTTACTTACTTAGATAAAAGATTCGGAAAAGGCAACTATCTCTATTTCATTACTGCCGATCATGGCGTATCTGAATCGCCAGGCTTTTATTTAGAAAACAAAATGCCTTCAGGCGCTATACAGGATAAAGATTTTTCCAGAGCATTGTTAGACGGATTGAAAGAAAAATACGGAGTTGAAAAAGCAGTGCTTTCATTTGCGAACTATCAGTTGTATATGAACTGGGAAGAATTTGATAAAAAGGGGATCAGCCGCAGCGATGTAGGCCGTACCATAAAAGAAATTTTATTGAAAGCCCCGGGTATTGCCAATGTGCTGGAAAGTGAAGCGCTGGGCACAGCCCCCATTCCCGACCATATAAAATCAATGCTCATTAAGGGATATAATGTAAAACGCAGCGGTGATTTTATGGTAATACCACAGCCTACGTGGAAAGGCGGAAGCGTTAAAGGTGCCACGCATGGCACATGGTATCCTTACGATGCACATATTCCACTGGTATGGATGGGCTGGAAAATAAAACCCGGCCATACCAACAGGGTAACCGGCATGACAGATATTGCTCCCACAATTGCCGCCCTGCTGCGCATACAAATGCCCAGCGGTGCTATAGGACAGCCTATTACAGAAGTAACGGGAGGAAGATAATTCACTACTGAACGGATGATTTGTTAAGCCCGAAATTTAAAACTCGAAATTTGAATTTCGGGCTTAATTGTATTTGAGATTAAGCCCAGATGTCAGCGGTAAGGGTCCCGCACGTGCAGAATTAATTTTCGGATATGGATTTGATTTTGCCTGTCCTGAATCGTGAATGACAAGCGGTACTGAATAGATTACAGCGAAGATAGATGCTTCGTACTTCAGCATGACAAGCTATGGAATAGAGGTTCAGCTTTTGTACTATAGTTTAGCCAGTCACTGCAGCTTGTCATTATAACGCAGGATGCATCTGTATTCACAGCGGACAGGTTTTATTTGGTTTCTGAATTTTGGTTTTTGATGCTTTTGCATTATTTCGGATTTCAGAATTTAGTCTTCGGATTTGGCGTTTGAATTTTATTTGTTTTCCCTCAAATCCCAATCGTGTTATCCGCATCCGAAAGTAAACACGGCATGGAGGCTTGCGGTATGAAAATCGCGCCATACGCGGTTAATGTCCGATCCCTGTTCTGCCGCAATCATTCCGCAGTAAGGATAAAGATCATCCACCGAGTTACGTGCCAGCTTAACCAATGTTCTGCAGGCTTCATTCAGGTTTTCAAGATATAAGGTATCCCATCGCTTTTCCATACTGCCATTTTCCCAGGTCTTTTCCAGGATATGATAGAAAAGTTGCCGGGCGTCTTCCAGCTTGCTTTGGGTGCGTGCCAATATCTCCAGCATTTCACAGGCTTCCTTTATAGCATAGCCATAACGTTTGATCCTTTTTTCGAAAATGGGTTTACACTCGTCCATAAAATGAAAAGCCATGCCGCAGTAGTTGGCGGCAATGGTTACTTCCGCAAAAAGCCGGAAAGGAAAACGGAAAACAATATCCGGCAGGCAGGCATCTCCCGGCTCAATTGTAAAGCTCCTGCTCCCGGGTATATGCAGTGCTTTCACACTAAACGAATGGCTTGCGGTAGCCCGCATACCGGTAGCATTCCAGGTGTTGTGTATTTGTACTTCTTCCTTCCTGAAAATAAATGCTTTCACAAGTGGAGAGCCATCTTCCTGCAATATCAGTTCTCCGTCTTTTTCAATCCTGCAGTTGGCTGTAAACGCGGTGGCATGCGGAGCACCCGTTGCGTATTTCCAGTAACCATTCACTATATAGCCATTTTCAGTAAGCATGGCTTTTCCCGAAGCCAGGCCACTACCGGAAAGGCATACCTGCTTATCGGAAAAAAAAGAAGCAGCAGTTGATTTATCCATAAATCCAATGAACCAGTTCGCCCCGCTGCAAAGGGTAACCGTCCAGCCAAAGCTTCCGTTTGCCCGGGCCAAACACTCCTGCAGGCGTACTCCTTCGGGTAGCGACATTTCAAGTCCGCCCATTAAACGGGGTACAAAAAGGTTAAACCAGTTTTGGTCATAAATGAGTTGCAGTTGTTCGGGATGCAATTGTCCTGTTTGTTCTGCTGCTGCGGCATACTGCCTGATCAGGGTAATGGATTCCGCGGCTAAAAGCGGCGAAGGATTGTTATTCGTAATCATATAAAGCATGCCAAATGTAGGTAATGCCAGCCGGTTCGTGAAAAACCCTTAATTTCAAAACTGTAAAAAGCAGCGTATGAAAAAAAGCTTTTCTTTTGTAATGCTACTGGCAGTAGCCTGTATACCTGTTTCGGGGCAGCCTTTTAAAGAACAGATATCGGCTAAAGCCGGCACAATACTTCCGGAAATGATTCAGTGGCGGCGGTATTTGCATGAACATCCTGAGTTGTCGAACAGGGAATTTAAAACAGCGGAATACATTACCGCGCATTTAAAAAAGCTTGGAATAGAAGTACAAACCGGTGTTGCCAGAACCGGCATAGTGGGTATTTTAAAAGGAGGGAAGCCTGGTCCTGTTATTGCTTTAAGGGCCGATATGGACGGCTTGCCGGTTAAGGAAAGAGTGGATATTCCTTTCGCTTCAAAAGCCGAAGGAGAATACCTTGGAGAAAAGGTACCGGTTATGCATGCCTGTGGGCATGATACCCATATGGCCATATTAATGGGAACGGCGTGTGTGTTAAGTTCCATGAAAAAAGATATTGCCGGTACCGTGAAATTTATTTTTCAGCCGGCGGAAGAAGGCCCGCCGGGCGATGAAGAAGGCGGGGCGCCTTTAATGATCAAAGAAGGAGTAATGGATAATCCGAAGGTGGATGCTATTTTCGGACTGCATATTAATTCAGCAACGCCTGTTGGAGAAATAAAATATAAATCAGGCGCCGAAATGGCCGCAAGCGACTGGTTTACCATTAAGGTGAAAGGGAAGCAATCGCACGGTTCCCAGCCATGGAGCGGGGTAGACCCTATTGTAATTGCATCGCAGATCATCTATGGCTTACAAACCATTGTAAGCCGACAGCAAAACCTTACCAAAGCCCCGGTAGTAATTACCGTTGGTAAAATACACAGCGGTGTAAGGAGCAATATCATTCCCGAGGAGCTCATCATGGAAGGAACCATCAGAACACTCGATGAAGACATGCATAAGGATGTACATAAAAGAATACGCAATACCGTTAGCCATATTGCCGCTGCCGGAGGCGCCACGGCGGAAGTAACCATTGATACCAAAACAAAGGTAACATACAACGACCCGGATTTGGTGAAGCTCATGCTGCCTTCTTTAGAAGCCGCGGCGGGGAAAGAAAAGGTATATGAAACCGAATGGACAACCGGTGCGGAAGACTTTTCTTTTTTTGGCGATAAAGCACCGTCTTTCTTTTTCTTTCTGGGAGGAATGCCTGCGGAACAGGACGCGAAAAAGGCCGCGCCGCACCATACGCCCGATTTTTATATAGACGACAGCAGGCTGGATACCGGTGTGAAAGCTTTTTGTAATATGGTGATGGATTATGGAAGACTGAAGGGGAAGTAGGGTGGAGCTGTGAAGTGTGAGCTATAGGGTAAACTTCCGGGATGTTTTATTCTCCGTTCGGTGGGTTAATAAAAACACTCCGTACGGGAAACGGAATATTAATGCCCTCTTCGTTATATCTTTTCTGCATCTTTTTTATCAGCTCGTGTTTAATGAGCGACTGGCTTCCGAATGTTTTTGCTTTAAGGAAAGCTTTCAGATCAATGCTGCTCTCGCCAAACTGCTGAAAGCGGATGAATGGTTCAAAATCCTGTACACAGTTTGCGGAAGTCTTTTGTACTTCTTTCAGCACTTCAATGGTTATTTTTTCTACTTTTTCAAGATCACTATTATAATCTACCCCTACAGCAACATCAAACAAGGTTTCTTTATCGGGATAAAAATAGTTAGATAATATTACGCCGGCGAGTTTTGCATTGGGTATAATAACAGAATTATTGGCGCCCGTTTTAAGCGAGGTATACCGCCAGCCGATATCCTCTACAAAGCCATCCTGTCCTGATTCCAGCCTGATAAAGTCGCCGGGGTTTATTTTACGGGTAGCAATGATCTGGATACCCGCGAACAGGTTCGATAAGGTATCCTGCAGGGCAAGCGCAACAGCCAAACCGCCCACACCCAATGCCGTAAGTGCAGGTGTTATGGAAATACCCAGCGATTGCAGTATCACAAGGATACCGATACAATACACGATTACCTTGATAATATTACCAATGATAGATGATGAAGCCGCTACGTTATTGCCATGTGCGCTGCGAACCCTTGTCATTCCCGCAAGCACATTGGCCACGATCCAGCTAATGGAAAATACATAAAAGATCATCAGGGCATTTTCAAGCCAGTGATGGTATTTAATGTCCATCTCCACCCTTCTCCATCCCAGGAAAACACCCAGTGCTACAAACCAGGGGATTATCCATTTGCTCACACTTTCCAGTATCAGATCATCGGCCGACCATTTGGTGCGTCCGGCAACTTTTTTAAAAACGGGGGAAATTACCTTTCTTACAAAGAAGCCTGCTATTAATCCGCCTGCTATAAACAACGAAAAATATAGCAATTCATCAAAAGTCATCTTAGTGCGTTTTTGTTCCCGGCCGAACTGATTGTTTACTATCAGCCGCAAATTTACTGCTATTTCTTTACCGGCAAAAGGTCACTGGGTTTGGAACGTTCAGGAAGCCGGTCAGAATCTTACGGTAAGATGTATAACCACATTTCTGCCCGGGCGCGGGAGCTTCAACACATCTAAATGCTCATAATAATTATTATCAAAAGCATTCACAAGTCCGATATTAATATCCAGCTCCACCGGTTTTACAGGAAACGACCTGCCGGCTGCCAGGTTTACAATACCATAGGCTTTGCTGGGCAATTCGCCATATATTTCGCTACTCACATGATGTTGGGCGGCAGCATGTTCAGATGCTGCACTAAAGCGGTATTCCTTCCAAACCGCACTAACGGTATTTACCGATTTAAAAGGGGCTATTAAAGGAAGCGCGTTATTATGTACGTCGTGCCCACGGGTATAGGTATTGCTGCTCTTTATATTTAAAAATGAAAAAGGCTGCACCTGCACAGTGGCTTCCGCTCCGTATAATAACGCCGATGCAATATTATCATACTGTTTCACCCCGTTAGCCCCCATAGTCATCACACTATACCCTGCCAGCGGTTTACCCGCAATATAATTATTGAATACATACGCGAAAGCCTGTGCCTCAACCGTGAATATCTTTTGCTGAAAACGGGTTCCCGTAGCAAAGTTCCACGAAGTTTCCTTCCTGAGGCGGGGATTCCCGATATAGTCGAATCCATCGGTGCGGTTAAATAAATAGAAGCCGTACATTTCCTGCAAAGTGGCGCTGCGCATGGCTCTTGCTACATTGGCATACAGGAGCCAACGGTTATTAATCCTGTGCCGGCCGTTTATATATGCGTTGTATAAAACCTGGCGCCGGTTAAGATCACCGGTATGCATACCCGAAAGCAGTTGCTTACCGGCAGCGCTGTACAGCAAAGAGCCTGCATAATCCGTTCTGAGTCCGGCTATGAGCTCCGTTTTTGGCGTAAGCATTATTTTGTCGGAAATATCCAGCCCAATCACATCGCGCTGCGCATCCGGAATGGTGAGCATGAACATGGAGGCGGCGCCATCCGGGTACATGGTCATTTCGGCATGCAGCCGGTTCCTGTAACCGTTTAAACGGGTGGTAATATGGTGGCGGCTGCCAAAGGCCCATTGGGCATCGGTGTAAAAACCTGCGGTACGCGAGGCGCCGGGCATATCCATGTGTATGGGAACCTGATCCTTCGGCCGCCTGGTATCATCCATCGCATGGTTTATGGTATTGTAATACCATTTGGTTTCCCAACTGTGCAAATGCTTACTGTGCGGCTGATACAGGTACGCGGCTGATGCTATTTTTGCTTTTGCAAAAGACACATCCATCAGCAGGGAAGGATAACCAATATCCCATCCCTCGTCCTGAATATAATCTGCATTTATAAAATGGTGTTCTGCCACCTGGTATGTTGCCGAAAACCCGCCATTCCATTTTGCATATTGCGAAAAGGCGATCTCTTCTCCGCCACCGGCATTATAATTACCCGCCCTGCGAAAGATGCCATTGCCGCGAATAGCAAAACGTTTCCCGCTGTATTCTGCTGCGGCAAGTGTTTGCAAGGCCTGTGCATTGGTTTCATACCCTATGCCGGCCAGCCCGGTAAAATGCTTTTCATTATTCAGGCGGGGCTGCTTTAGCTTAAAATTAAAACCGCCTCCGATCGTGCTTCCGTACGATTGGTTGCCGGCGCCATAGCTAACGGTTACACTTTGGAGGTTATTGGGCTCTATATACGAGCTGGCAGGGTCCATCCGGTCTGTACAGGCGCCAAAAACAGCCATGCCCGATAGGGTAACATTTACCTGCCCTGCATTCAGCCCGCGGATCGTGGGCTCCCATGCATAATTTCCCCGCCTTATCATATTAACGCCGGCAATACTTTCTAATAACTGGTTGGTTGATGCCTGGAGGTCGGCGCTATGTTTTTTTTCTTTGCTGTTATGCAGCCTGGCATCATGCTGCACAACCACTTCCTGCAGGGTGATGGATGTATTAAACAGAGAGTCTTCCTGCGCGGGAACAGTTAAAGCGGCATGTAAAATGAAAAGGAGTATGATACTATTTCTAAAGGTCATAACCGTTGTTTAGCATACAAAAAGCAGTAACCCCGCTTTCTCATGATCCGTTAAAACAAAATATCCACGTAAGCGTTTTCCACTATCACTACATCATTCTTTATCAGCTTAAAATGTAAACGCCAGTCGCCTGTCATTGTATAATTTACCTTTCCTTTATAATGCCCGCTGCCGGTTGAAACGGGATTAACATTATTGGGAGAGCCATGACCCATGGAAGGCATTTCAGGGGTAAGCTCAACGGTAAAGCCATCTTCGGCAGGAAAATCCATCATGGAAGCCTGCCTGCTAATTAAAATATCCAGATCGTTCAGTCCTACCTGCCATTTAAGCGGCGGTACAAGCGCCAGCACATATTTGTTTTCATCCGTACCCGTAAAAGTGGCCAGTTGCTTTTGAGGTGCTGCACTGATCGTGAGCGGAAAAGAAACTTTGGCGCCATTTATGGTTACATCTAATTGCCAGGTTCCCATTTCCGAAGTGGGCATTGTAAAAACAACAGCGCCTTCGTATAATTTTAGCTCATTATTGTAGGCGGGTTGCTCTGCAGGACTGCTATGCTTCATTGAACTCATATCCATCATGGAAGTATAAGTTACTGTTGCGTTTTTGATCTCATCACCCGAGGTGTTTTTAAGCGAAACATACAATTTGTTGTATCCTGCCGGCAATACCTCATTATCCGACCACAAAGTGATGGTAGTATTGCTATTGGTAGTTTCGGCCAGCCGGGTTTTATTAATGACAAAATCAGCAGGCTTTGCTCCTTCTTTTTTGCATGCTGCAAAAATCACTGCACATAGCACGGCGCAGAAAAATATCCTGTTCATTGTATAAGTTTAAATATAAGAGAAATAATGTACAGCATAATTATATGCTGCAGGGAATGGCTACAGTTGATGTAGCGGAGTGGCGGGAGGATGAAAAACCGGCAGGGATACACTTTTGGTATAGGTATCCTGGAAAACGGGGAATATGGGTATTGATACGGATAGCCAGATAGCCGGGGCAGTTGTGAAGCCTGATCCTGAAAAAAGAAATACCGGGCTTTTATAATTGTTTTCCCCGGTGGGGCTTTGATGCTCCCTTTCTTCCTGTTGTTTCAGCTCTTTTGCTACCTGGCATTTGCCATTGCAGTGCAGCTCCGTTCGGGCTTTATTAATACAATTTTTTGCATAGTATGCTGTGTTCACATAATAATCAAAAACAATAAGGTGACTACTTAATACCTGCGCCATAATTGACAGCAGCAGAACGGCAGCACCGCATTGTTTTAAAATCATGTTTCTAATTTAGTCAAAAGTACTCCAAATAAAAAATCAATAAGTGATTAAAGTCATAACGGTATATAATCCTTATCAAATACGCGGGCGCTTATACCGGCAACGCGCATAAGAATAAGTGAAATGCTAAAATAAAAAAAAGTGAGACACAATATCTCACTTTTTATCAATAGGGTATGGATTAAAAAATATATTACCGGATATTTTCCAGGTTCTGTGCCTGTTTTATCAGGGGTATTCTATGTGGTGTTGTTAAAAGGGCAACGGCTTTTACTATTACGCTTTTTTTCTGCCTGTCAGCACCACTACCACACCTGCTGCAACAGCAATACCACCGGCATACATGGGCCAGCTTACTTTTTTCTTTTCTTTGGCATTCAACTGTATAGGTCCGGCGTCAATAATATTTTTTTCTTTGGTAAAACTAAAGCCACGAAAAATAAGCATCAGTATTCCGGCAGCGATTAAAATAATTCCAAAGGTTTTCATTTGTTATTTTTTAGTATGCTCCCTATGTTTCAAATAACCTGCCAAACGGCTCCCGATCATATTAAAGGCATGATTGTAGAAAAGATTCCCCCGTGCATTCATTTTTTGTGGAGGAGCTTTCCTGTTCGGGCTGTTTTACCAGGCGCTGGCTTCATTTAATGCGCTGTTGTCTGCCTCGCTTAACTGCAGGGTAACTGCCGCTGTGAGCGCATGAAGCTGTTCAATACTTGTAGCGCTGGCAATAGGCGCTGCAATAGTGGGCTGCTGAAGCAACCAGGCTAAAGCAACACTTGCCGGCGTTGTTTGGTGAAGAGCGGATACGCTGTCCAGCGCTGCCAGTATTTTAAACCCCCGTTCATTCAGGTATTTTTTTATTCCTGCCCCCCTGCTGCTTTTACCCAGGTCGGCTTCGGAGCGGTATTTACCTGAAAGAAAACCCGAAGCCAGTGCGTAATAATTAATCACGCTGAGGTTGTTCGCTATGCAAATGGGCTGATAGTGCTTTTCAAATTTTTCGCGGTCGTATAAATTATATTCGGGCTGCAATGTTTGATAAGCGGGGTAGTGATGTTTTTTACTTGCGGAAAGAGAAGCGGTTAACCGTTCGGGCAACAGGTTGGAAGCGCCGGTCCATCTCACTTTTCCCTGTTTTACCAACTGCTCATACGCTTCCAGCGTTTCTTCTACCGGCGTGTTTTCATTATCCCAGTGTGTTTGGTAAAGATCAATATAATTGGTTTGCAGGCGCAGCAGCGAATCTTCTGCCGCTTTTAAAATGTATTGCTTTGAAACATCCTTATGTCCCTGCCCCATATCTGAACCCACTTTTGCAGAGATGATGATCTTTTCACGATTGCCTTTTTGCTTTATCCATTTTCCAATAATGGTTTCGCTCTCTCCTCCTTTATTGCCCGGAACCCAGCGGCTATAGCTGTCTGCCGTATCCACAGTATTAAATCCTCCGGCTGAAAAAGCGTCTAATAACGCAAAAGATCTTTTTTCATCAACGGTCCATCCAAATACATTACCGCCAAAAATAAGGGGGGCAACTTTTAAATCGGTATTGCCTAACTGCCTGTACGTTATCATTGTATTGTTATTTAAAAATAAAATTATTGTTATGTTAAGTGTAAACGATCAAAGATGCAGCCAGGAATGCCCGAATGAAATGTGCCAAATACATTAAATGTCCGGGTATTCGTGGCAGGAGATACGTCATTTTATGATGAACATAACACTCACCTGCTACTGCAAAGTTACTATAATAAGATACCAGAGGGCAGTGGTAAAAAAAGAAACCAGGATACTGATGCCTACCACAAGGCTGGAGAGTTTGGGATTGAGGTTATATTCACTCGCTACAATTCCTGCTGTAAGAAAGGAAGGCATAGCCGCTTCAAAAATGCTGATCTGTGGAATAATTCCCCGCATTTCAAAAAAAACAACAATACCGTATATAATGAGCGGCGCCAGTACCAGCTTATAAAACAGGGAAACAGACAGGTGCTTTACCTGGTGGCGCCATCCGTCGAATTTCATTTGTAGCCCTATGGAAAACAGCGCCAGCGGCGCTACGGTTGCAGCGAGCTTATCAAATAAAGGATCAAACGGCGCAAGGTCAACGAACAAAGGAAGGATCAAAGCCGCTACGCATGCTATAAAAGGAGGAAATGATATTACTTTTCTGATCACCGTGGCCGCCGACAGCGCATGTTTTTCCGATGCATTCATAGCTACCACAATGCCCGCGGTGGCAAGCAGCATAAAGCTCACCTGGTCGCAAATAACGGCAATGCCCAGGGCATCGTCGCTAAAATAAGCCGCCACGAGCGGGAAGCCTACAAAAGAAGTATTGCTTAACCCTGTTACCAGCTTCAAACCACTTTCTGTTTGCTTGTCTAACCCTGTTTTAGCCGCATACACTTTTATATACAGCCATCCGCACAGCCATATCACAACGGGCATCATAGCGGGGAGTATCATCTCCCTGGTCCATTGTAAATGAGGCAGGTATTTAAAAGATACAGCAGGCAATGCCAGGTTAATGATGAGCGCGTTTACGCCCTTATATGCATCGCCGGGAAGCTTTGTATACCTGCGCAGTATTAAACCAACAATAATACAAATAGCGATCAACAAAAAATTTGCCATACCACTTGCAATTAAGCGTAAAAGCTGCCATTCTGTTCCGGAACAGTAAAAAGTATTACTCCTTCATTTTACCGGATTTTTTCAGGTAGCGCACCAAAAGATAAAGCAACAGCAGCGCCGGCAGAATGGTGGCAAGAAGCATATTCCGGCATTCCGGGTTATTTCCCGTAAGCATGGGGTATTTCAGCAACAGGATAAGTGTTATACCCGACAGCCACACATATTGGGTATTGTATTCCTTCAGTATCCAGCGCCGCCAGTTGAATTTCATGCTGCCGAATGTTTTACCAATGCCGCTTATCCGTGGTATCCACCTGCTTACGTTTTTACAGTAAGCGTTAAACCCTTCACCGAATTTACCCCGCAAAAAATTTTCTTCTGCCAGTACAATACACTGGTAGATAAACAAAAATGCAGGGATGATTACCGCTATATACAATAAAGAGTTGGCCAGGATGCCCACGCCCAGCAACATTAAAATGTTACCCACATACAAGGGGTTACGGCAATGATTAAAAATGCCGTCTGTAACCAGCCCTTCTGCATAAGGTTTTCCCTGGCTGCCGCCGCGTACAATATAGGCCAGTCCTATTGTAGCTCCCCTGATCAGTTGCCCCGAAATGGTGATCAGTAAGCCCAGGCAAACCGGCCAAATATAATAGCCTGCCCCGAACCTTTCTTCAGAAAACAAAGGCTGCGAAGGAATAAAAAGCGCCGCGTAAAAAAGAATAAAGATCCAGTTGCGGTATCTGAAAAAAAAATTCCCGATTGCTATCATAAAGGTTCAAAATTGAAAACCCGTTAAATGCGGGTGATAAGGGTATCTTATTTTTTTGTAGCAATGATACCCGTAAAGTTGTACCACTTAAAAAACAGTTCACAATGCGAAAACCCGGCATCCCTGAGCATTCCTGTGTTTTCACTAAGCTTATAGGGTATAAGCACATTTTCGAGGGCTTCTCTTTTCTGGGATATTTCCATCTCGCTGTAGTTGTTGCGCCGTTTATAATTATAGTAATAGGTAATAAAATCGCGGTTAAAGTGGCTGTCTTCTGCAAGTATCTTTTCCACCAGTATTAATGCACCACCCGGATTCATGCCGTTAAAGATGCGCTGAAGCAACTGTGCCCGGTGCATGGGCCGAACGAACTGCAGGGTAAGGCAAAGCACTACTACCCCTGCATTGGTTATTTCAGCATTATTGCTGATATCGGCACAAACCAGCTCATATTCCCTGGTAAAGCCGGCTTCCTTTAACTTACTTTCGCACTTTTTGAGCATTTCGGAAGAGTCGTCAATACCCACAAACTTTATATCATTACCTACCATAGTATTCATGCCAATCATAGTAGTTCCTGTTGAGCAGCCCAGGTCGTATACCAATGCTCCTGTTTTAACACGGTCGGCAGCCAGTTCAGCAACCATACGCTGTATTTCGCCATAAAAGGGCACCGAACGGTTTACCATGTCGTCAAATACATTGGCAACCCCCGCACCGAATTTAAAATCGGCTGGTTTTTTTATTTCATCTTTAAAAAACTGGTCTTCAGGCATAACGTATAATAAATAGCTGGTTAAATAAGCAGGAGAACGCATCATGCCTTCCCGGTTAAATTTCAACAAATATACTATGTGGCAATACTCCTGACTGCAATAAGTAAAAGTTTCTGAAAAATAAATTAACAATGCAATGCATACCTTTGTACCTGCTGTAAACTATGCTATCGCGTTGTTCGCCTTTGGCAACACAATGAGGAAAGTCCGGACAGCACAGGGCAACACACCGGTTAACGGCCGGTCGCGCCTTTGGCGTGAAGACAGTGCCACAGAAAATAACCGCCACGGTAACCACCGGGGTAAGGGTGAAAATGTGAGGTAAGGGCTCACGATTATGTATGGCAACATATATAATGGGTAAACCTTGTGTGCTGAAATGCTATGTATATCCCGATTTTTTGCCGGCCCGGCGAAATTTTCTTTATTGAAATATTGGGAAGGGTAAGCAGATTGACCTGTTCAGCAATGCACAGGCCAGATAAATGATAGCACAAGACAGAATCCGGCTTACAGGTTTACAGTAATGTAATTGGGATAGTTCTTAACTGAGCTATCCTTTTTTGTTTAAATAGTACGCAAGCTTCCCGGTTTGGTTCAGGGCAATAAAAAAACCGGTAGCACTACCGGTTTTTTCTGATCAAAACCTTAACCACACACTATAATCCAAAAAAACTGTTCTTATTTCAATGCCGTTAGCTTTGCCTGCAATTTATAATTTTGTATCATTTCCTGGTCAGCTTTCTGCGCGGTAACGGCTGATGGTACACTGATAACAGGCCGGTTTGCATTTTCAAAAGCGGCTATTATTTCTGCATCCGCTTTCACTATCTGCTCAATAGTTGGCTTAGCCACAGTAACAGTCAGGTTAGCTGCTATGAAATTACCGGCTACTTCCTTATCTGCCCTGGCAACGGCATCTGCACCAAAAGCTGCTATGTTTACAAGCTCATCCACAAAATTACCGCTCATTTCACTATCAGCTTTCGCAGCCATACTAATGGACGGATACATTGTGCTCAGCTTAAAATTAAAATGCATTTCCTTATCAGCCTCCGTGGCGGCAGCCTGCTTATTCATGCTCCATATTCTTCTTTCTTTAGCCTCAGCTATAAATGTAACGATGGTTTCCTTATCGGCTTTATACATCGCTTTTTTTCCGGGCGTACTTATAAAATAAGCAGTATTAACAACTTTTCCGGGATTTGCAGCAACTGTTACACAACAGGCTTCATCGCCCGGCGCTGCTTTAACCGCTGCCATGTTTTTTGCTTTTGCCGCATTTTGATTGGTATCGCTACCCGTTGCAAAAGAGTCGTCCTGAACAAAAGACATGGCACTCAATCCTATTATTATTATCAGCAACATAGAGGCAGACTTGCTGAATACATTGTTGAACATTGGGTTCTTTCCTTTTGGATTGGTTCCTGCCTTCGAATCCGTTTCACTCTTCCTTTTCATAACTATTGTTTTGTTTTTAAATGTTTGTTTTTATTGATCATGTTTACCATACAAAGATATGTCTTTAAACAACTACTATGCAATGCATAATACTATGTATGGTTCTAAACAATGATGAATGGTCATTTTTGTTTTAATTCCTAAAAATTAATGGCAATACCGTTAGTAACGTAATGGGAACCTGAGAAAGTTTTAAGTTTAAGTCCGAAGAAAACTTTTGAAAAGACGGCGAGACTATATCTTTTAGTCGCGTTACAAGCAAGGGTTAATTATCGGTTCCTGTTTGAGCCGCAAATGTACAGCTTTTTTGCGGGTTTACAAATTCCTTTAGTATCCTTTTCTTAAAAAATATCTAAAAAGAAACTTATGATAAGCTGAAATAAGCGTTGTTTTAACATAATTGGCTGCTTTTGCTGAAAAATATTCAAAGAACTGGCTTTTTCATACAGGCAGCATTAAAACGCAAACTTTGTCTGTTTGTTACATTTTAGGGCAGGAATGAATGTTAAATAATTATGAACAACTATTGAAAGCCCGGGTGAAAGCGCTGCAGGGTATCGCGCAGGTAATCGCTGTTGAGGTGGGTATATATTTCTGTAGTAGTAATACTTTCATGGCCAAGCATTTCCTGCACCGCCCTTAAATCGGCGCCGCCCTCCACTAAGTGGGTGGCAAAAGAGTGGCGGAACGTATGAGGCGAGATATTTTTAGCGATACCGGCTTTTTGAGCCAGTTCCTTAATAATAAGAAAGATCATGACCCTGGTCATCCGCCCGCCCCTCCTGTTCAGGAACAACGTGTCTTCTTCTCCTTTTTTAACAGCAAGATGCACCCGTATATTTTC
>CAYVEI010000117.1:0-14516 GCA_964450515.1 uncultured Terrimonas sp.
GGAAATACCATACTGGTGTGCCGGCTCATAAACCACTGCACCGTATAGCGTAATACGCTGCCAATACCGCCGCCGATTCCTATAAAAAGTAGTTGTTTGAGCATATTATTCAGCCTGATGCTTTATACAATAAGGAGTACAAAAAAAGGAATATTACGGGAGAATTTTTGATTTTTTTAAAATTAATCGTAATATTACGATACAATTAAACCAATGGGAGCAACAAAGGCAGAAGAATTTACGGTAAAAGATAACAGAATAGCAAAATATGCCAAAGCACTGGCACACCCCGCCCGTGTGGCGATATTAAAATTGTTGATCAATAAGCGGTCATGTATTTGTGGTGATATAGTGGATGAGCTGCCGCTGTCGCAAAGTACGGTATCACAGCATTTAAAAGAGTTGAAAGCATCAGGCCTAATAAAAGGCGATATAGAAGGGGTGAAGGTTTGTTATTGTATAGATGAGGTGGAATGGAGCATCGCCAAAAATTACATAACCGATTTGTTTTCGGCATATAAAGCCATTACGGGGAAATGTTGCTGATTTTTTTGATCAGATCAATCGTAATATTTCGATTATATATTTTAAACTTAACATAATATGTCAGCACAGGAAGAACTCAAAGCAATAGTAAGGCAGAAATACAGCGAAATAGCCTTACAGGAAAAAGGAGCCAACCAGTCGTCGTGCTGTGGCGCCGGCGGCTGCTCAACCGAAGTATACAACATTATGACCGATGATTACGGCGAGATAAAAGGATATGTGCCCGATGCAGATTTGGGACTGGGCTGCGGGCTACCCACGCAATTTGCCAAAATAAAGGAGGGTGATACCGTCATTGACCTGGGCAGCGGGGCAGGCAATGATTGTTTTGTGGCAAGAGCGGATACCGGGGCAATGGGTAAGGTGATTGGTATTGACTTTACACCGGCTATGATTTTAAAAGCAAAAGCGAACGCAGAAAACCTGGGTTATACCAATGTAGAATTCAGGCAGGGAGACATTGACAATATGCCTGTTGCCGCTGATGTAGCGGATGTTATTGTAAGCAATTGTGTGCTTAATCTTGTTCCCGATAAAGCCAAAGTATTTAGAGAAATATACAGGGTACTGAAGCCGGGTGGTCATTTCAGCATTTCAGATATCGTACTGGTAGGTGAGCTGCCGGGTAATTTAAAAAAAGATGCTGAAATGTATGCAGGTTGCATAGCCGGCGCTATCCAGAAAGCGGAGTACATAGCATTGATAGAAGCAACCGGTTTTGGTAATGTAGTATTGCAGAAAGAGAAGGCGGTCGTCATCCCGGAAGATATACTAAAAAACTATTTGTACGAAACTGAAATGACGAGCTTTAAGTCAGGTCATACCGGTATATTCAGTGTCACTGTATTTGCCGAAAAACCTATAGAAGCAAAGGATGCCTGTTGCGGATCGGGATGTTGTAATTAATTATGAAAGATAAAGGCATGAAGAAAATTTTAGTACTCTGTACAGGCAACAGTTGCCGCAGCCAGATAGCGGAAGGATACCTGGAGCATTTTGCAGGTAACAGGGCAGCGGTATACAGCGCAGGTATAGAAACACATGGTGTAAATTCACGTGCGATAGCAATTATGAAGGACGATGATATTGATATATCAACGCACACTTCCAACAATATTGAAGAATACCGAAATATTGATTTTGATTATATCATTACAGTTTGTGACAATGCAAAAGAAAGATGCCCGGTTTTCCCTTCAACCGTGCAACAGTTTCATCATAATTTCCCCGACCCGGCAAAGGCAAAAGGTACTGAGGAGGAGATCATGCAGCAATTCAGAAAGGTTAGGGATAAGATTAAAGAATATGCTGAGAATTTTGTAAAGGAGAATATACAATAACCAGGCTCTGAATATTCCCTGCATATCACTTGAGCATTACCCGTAACAGTTGTTTAGCCGCAGATTCGCGGAAATCATCTGCGCATCTGCAGCTTTTATTTTAGAATAGTGTGCTTAGGCAGTAGATTTTGAATTGGAATCCTATTAAAATTATCAGCCTGCTTTGTTTTCGGCTTTATATTTTTTTTCGGCGGCGGCTGCTTTTTCAAAATCAAGCACTACACCGTTAATGCAATATCTCAGTCCTGTTGGCGGGGGGCCATCTTCAAACACGTGCCCCAGATGCCCTTTACAACGGCCGCACATTACTTCTGTTCTTTCCATTCCCGCAGTATGATCGGGAGCGTAAATAATGCTGCCTTTGGTTATGGGCTCATAAAAACTGGGCCAGCCGCAGCCGCTTTCAAACTTAGTATCGCTTCTGAACAAGGCGTTACCGCAGGCCGCACAGTAGTAGGTTCCCACTTCGCTAAACTTTTCATACTTACTGCTCCACGGTCTTTCCGTTCCCTTTTTACGGGCTATATAATACACGTCATCGGGTAAAACAGCTTTCCATTCCGTATCACTAAGGGTAACCTTAGATTTGTCGGTGCGGGAGTATACTTTGCTTTTATTATTTGTATTATCCATATGTACTGATGATTTTTTTTGAGATGGTTGTGAAAAGCTGCACTGGCAAAAGATCAGGGGAACTGTTACTAATGTAAGAAGCGGCTTAAAGAACATGATCTGTAATTTTCAGGTTGAACAAATTTACGAAACATTATGTACTATGCTACGGAGCATTTGACCGGGGGCATTCGTGTCCTTTTTGAATATAATGTTAAAAATGATTTAAAAATATATTTTTGCAGTAAACCATTAGCATGTCGTTAGAAGAGGATATCCGCCAAACCACATTCCGTAACGAGCATCAAAAAGGCATGATCAATATGATCTACACCTGCAACTGGATCATGGAACGCCAGAAGAAAATTCTTGGCCGGGAAAAAATCACCCCACAACAATTCAATATCCTCCGGATACTGAGAGGCGCTTACCCCAAGCCCATTTCTACCATGCAGATCAGGGAAAGAATGCTGGATAAGATGAGTGATACGAGCCGTATTGTAGACCGGTTAACAGTAAAAGGCCTGGCAAATAAAAAAACCTGTGTCTCCGATAAACGTCTGGTAGATATAGCTATTACTGTCAAAGGTATGGACATCCTGGAACGCCTGGATCGCAGAAATGAAGAAATGGACGCGCTTTTACGAGCCCTGTCGGAGACGGAAGTAAAAACGCTCAACCTGTTATTAGACAAGATAAGAAAGCCCGATTAATGCTGCGCTATTACCATATGTTTTTAATTTTTCTTATTGCTTCCCTGTATTTTAAAGATGGCTTAGCGATTTAGCATAGCTACAACGACAGTAATTACAGGTTAAATTTAAAGCTGTTTTCACGGGTTTATTGTTCCTTTATTGTTATAATTGCCGCATGAAAATTCTGCTTATCCTCTGGGCTGCCATTTATCCTTTTGTTTTTTGTGTTGCACAACCTAAATATGAGTTTCGTGCCGCCTGGATTGCTACTGTAGATAATATTGACTGGCCCTCAAAGGGTAATTATAACCCTGAAAGCCAGAAGGCAGAATACAGGAAGCTGCTGGATATGCATGTACAAAACGGAATGAACGCGGTTATTGTGCAGATCCGCCCGGCATCGGATGCTTTCTATCCTTCGCCTTATGAGCCCTGGAGCGAGTGGCTCACGGGTAAGCAGGGCCGTGCACCCTCCCCGTATTACGATCCACTGCAGTTCATGATTGAAGAAGCGCATAAAAGAGGACTGGAGTTTCACGCCTGGTGCAACCCCTACAGGGCCGAATTACAGATCGGCAAATCTTCCATTTCACCTACGCATATCACCAAAGTACACCCCGAATGGTTTGTTGCTTACGGCGGAAAAAGATATTTTGATCCGGGCAATAAGCAGGCACAGGAATATGTAGTGCATGTGATCCGCGACATTGTTAGCCGGTATGATGTGGATGCGCTTCACTTTGATGATTATTTTTATCCTTACAGGATAGCCGGACAGGAATTCCCGGATAATAAAACCTATGCAGCCTATGGCGGAGGTATGGACCGGGGCAACTGGCGCAGGAGCAATGTGGATTCTATTATCGTTAAGCTGCATCGCGGCATACGGCAGGAGAACCCGCACTGTAAATTTGGTATCAGCCCTTTTGGGGTATGGCGCAACAACGACAAAGATAGCCTGGGCAGCGATACCCAAGCAGGGCAAACCAATTACGACGACCTGTATGCGGATATACTATTGTGGCTGAAGGAAGGCTATATTGACTACGTAGTGCCCCAGTTGTACTGGGAACACGGGCACCGCGCGGCACCCTACGAAGTGCTGGTTGACTGGTGGAGTCGGCACAGCTACGGGAAACATTGTTATGTAGGATTGGGTATTTATAAAGCAGGAACCAATGCCCGGTGGCGCGACAGGAATATTATTCCCATGCAAATAAGGGATGCAAGATCATACAGCACCATACAGGGCCAGGTGTATTTCAGCAGCAGATCCTTTTTAAAAAATCCCAACGGATGGAACGACAGCTTGCAGCAGCACTACTATAAATACCCTGCTTTAATTCCTCCCATGCCGTGGATAGACAGCATACCGCCCGTTCCCCCGGTAATTAACGCCATCGCCACCGAAGGCAATGCTGCGAACCAACAGGTAAGGATAAACGCCGCCTATATTGATAAAGAAAAACGCCTGCGGCAATTTGCCCTGTATGCTTTCTCTTCTTTAGAAGATACCGATATTTCCAGCAGGGCGCCATTAAAGCTCATCCCGGCCGTTTCCGATTCATTAGATTATGTACTGGCATTATCCCTGTTGCCACAATCCGGTAAGGAGCTGTATATAGGATTAACTGCTGTAGATATCAATAATGTGGAAAGTGAGATCAGCATACTGCAAAAGTTAGAAAGAGCCAGTGAAAAAGCGGAATGGGAAACGGTGAAATAGAGATGAAGCCAGGGGAAAAGCACAATACTTATAAATAGTGTATTTCTTCTGCCTGCTCCCCGGCGGGCAATTCATCATATGTTTTACTGTTAAAGATCCATCCTGTTTTCTTTTTATTGGTTCCTCCTTTTTGTTTGGGAAAAATTACAATTAAAAAATAAATTTCATTTCCCTTGATTTACTGTCGGTAATTTTTTGCGAATTGTTTAAGCGCATTAATATATGCTTCTTTTTGTTTTGCTTTGATGATAATATGTGGGTGGCCGGCTTTAGCCAGAATAAAGTTTGACATAAGCCGTCCAAGCCTGCCATTGCCATCAGGAAACGGATGGAGGTAAATAAAATATTGGTGGAATTTGGCAGCTATTTCAATTGGGTGAACTGTTTTTTTTCTAATGCAGCTTGTGTCTGCTCCATTAAAGCCGGCACGCTGGCGATACTGGTTTCATGATCAGGGAATATGGTGCCACCTGCTGCCATCCTTGATTTGGTGTATTCTCCCGGTGCATAACCTTTGGTATATTGAATAGTATTATTGGTAAGCAGTTTATGAGTATTTACCAGCAATTGTTCTGTCAGAGGTAATTCAAGGTTAGTAAACAGGTATTCAAAATCTTTAAAGTGGTCTAAGATTTCATAGGTTTCAAGCATGGATTTATTATGCTATTGATTTACAATAAAAACGGGACTTTCAAGGATTTGTTTTGCTACAAAGTTAGGCAATTATGAATGTTAGATTTAGCCATCAGGGTAAGGATTTATTTTAAAACAATCTCCCTTGTTGCCCCGGTCTTCTGAAAATGGTAGTATCCAATTCAAAGCGGTCTTCATTCATGCCATACATTTTGCCGTATTTTTTATACTGTTGCGTTATGATCTCCGCTACGGCGCCTTCTCCCCGCATACGCAGGCCCCAGCGGGTGTCGTTTACTTTCCCATCGTGGCTCTGCTCAATTAAGTGCCATACTTTATCCGCCCTGTCGGGGAAGTTTTTATACAGCCAGTCGTGAAACAGGAATTTAATGGCTCCATTTAAACGGATGAAGGTATAGGCGGTAAATACAGCGCCCACATCTGCCGCGGCTTTCATAATACGCTGCATCTCGTGATCATTAAGCCCTGGGATCATGGGCCCCATCATTACCCCCATGCGAATGCCGGCACTGCTTAATTCTTCAATTACTTTTAGTCGCTGTTTGGCAGTAGTGGTGCGGGGTTCCATTACCCTGCGCAAATCTTCATTAAAGGAAGTAATGGAAACCATTGCCGATACCAGTCGCTTTTTGGCTAACTCCTGCAGTACGTCTTTGTCTTTAATGATCCATGCATTTTTGGTAAGGATGCCTACCGGCTGGTTGAATTCATTGCATACTTCTAACAGCCCGCGTGTTAACCGGTATTTTTGTTCTGCGGGCTGGTAACAATCGGTATTGCCACTCAGCATAATGGGCATTACTTCCCATTTGGGATGCATAAGCTGCTTACGCAGCAGTTGCGGGGCATTTTTTTTAACAATGATCTTCCGCTCAAAATCTAATCCTGCGCTATAGCCCCAGTACTCATGCACATTGCGGGCATAGCAGTAAATGCAGCCATGCTCGCAGCCGGCATAGGCATTCATGCTGTAAGCCATACCCACATCCGGGCTGTCTACTTTATTTACAATGGTTTTTGACAGTTGTTCAAGGTACTGCGTGGGTGTATTGTCTTCCGACCAGTCGTCAATGGCTTCTATATGTTCTTTTGTACGCTCGTCTTTCAGAAAACGGTTTTTGGTATTGAACTGTGCGCCACGTCCCTGTAAATATTGTTCCGCTTCCTCTTTTGCTTTAGCGGAAACTTTATAGTGATCCTGCTTAAGTTTTTCTGACATAAATTTGATTCAATTCGTTAATAAAGCAGGGTTAATATTGGGCTCACCTTAATTGCCTCCCGATCAGATAATCTGAAAAATTCTATACTTTTTTGTTTTGAAACACGGTGGCACAGTGGTACAAAGACACGGAGGGTATTTTATTCTCTATGATTCTACCCCGAACTGTAAACCTGCCAATTACAATGTGTAATAGACTTTGTTATGCTTTTAATATTTATTCTTATTTTTTGAAATGCTCTGACGCAAGGCACGGAAAATACCTTTTGTTTTCTCTGTGCCTTAGTGTCTCCGTGCCCCTGTGTTCCAATACCAATTGCGCTCATTACATAATCATTCTTTTAATTCCATTTTTCATCAGGGGTACATTAAAATTTAATATATAGCCTAAACGTTTTCCACTTAGTTTCAAATAACTCAATACCTGTGCGTCCCATACAGGATGGTAATACGCTTGTGCTTTTAGTTCTACAACAACCAATCCATCTACAAGTATATCAATCCGCAGGCCTTCATCAATTACCAGTCCGTCATATTGTAACCGGACAGTCTTTTGCCTTTCGAATGGAATATTTCTTTTACCCAATTCATAGCAGAAACACTTTTCATATACACTTTCCATTAATCCCGGGCCAAATGCTTTATGAATGCAGATTGCAATATCTATTAGCTGGTTAGCCAGCCACTGCTCTCTTGCTGTAAGTGGCTCGAAATTTTTTTGCTCACTACCATTTACCATTGACGTCTTATATTTAAATCAGCTCATGTTGTTACAATATGGCGGCATATCCGGGCTAATTACCCAAATAATTCTCCCTGCTTTGTTGTTACCGGTAAATTCTGGAATGTGAACCGCTGAACGATCTGGTAGGCCATTTCGTTTTGAGCCCGTTTCAGCAGCAGCATGCTATCTGCAATAAAGCGGCCGGTAAATTGCCTGTTGCTGTACTCAGCCCATGCTTTTTCATACTGCCAGGGTTGTAGTTTACGCGCTACCGTTAGATGCGGCTCTGTTATAAAATGCGGCTTGTTGTCATCATTCAGCTTCATTAAGCGCTGCCCTTCACTGCGCACCTGTTTAACAAGATGCTGTAGCGGTACTTTAGTTGCCACATTAATATAAATGGTATGGGAAGGGAAGCTGCCGTAATCACGTAATTCTACCTTAAATGGAGATTGTCCCATGCTCACGATTTTGATCCGGTTCACAATACGGGCCTCCATCATTTCATATTGCATAAATTTTGCCAGTGTAATATGCGGCTGCCCCCATCGTGCCTGTATACACTGGTAAGCCCCGGCAAAATCTTCTTTTACTTTTACGATTTTATTCCATAATGCTTCCGGCTGACGCAATACCAGCAGGTATTCATTAACGCGGTAACCGGGCAGCAATTGAATATTATTTTCCATAAAAACCATTTTGAATGATTAAATATTTAGCATAAATTTACTAAATAAATTAGTAATTACAAAATAAATTATATGGATGAAGATATTATTTACAATACCGCATACCGGGGATCGAAGCGGTTCAACCAGTGGAATGTGGAGCATGCCAACGCCACGGGCTTCAGCGCTGCCGCGGATGACTACATGGAAAGGGGTATTGATCTGAACGAACAACTGATCCGCAACAAGCCTGCTACTTTTATGATGAAGGTAAGTGGCGAAGCAATGGTTGATGCCGGGATATTTAACGGTGATATTGTAATTGTTGACCGCTCGCTAAAAGCCGTTAATGGCAAAATAGTGATTGCGGTACTTAATGGCGAAATGCTGATCCGGCGGCTGGAGAAAACCTTTAACAAAGTAAGCCTGATACCCGAAACGCGCAAGCTCTCGCCAATTGACATAGACCTGTCTGCCGCTGATTTTTCCATATGGGGTGTGGTTACTTATTGCATCCACGCGGTGTGAGGCAGCAAACAAAACCCGGGAACATCATTTTAAAGTCTGAAAAAGCAAGAGGAATTGTATATTTATGTACACCGTTTTCCATCTTTCACCACCTAACCGCTAACCATTATGCGTCAAAAATTATTGTTGCTCACCTGTACCGCTGTTATCTTTTGTCAGCAGGCATTTTGCTGGGGGTTTTACGCCCATAAGGAAATCAACCATCACGCGGTATTTCTGCTGCCACCCGTCATGATGGTGTTTTACAAGCCTCATATTGATTTTATAACCGAACATGCCGTTGATCCCGACAAGAGAAGGTATATGGTTACGGCAGAAGGGCCCCGCCATTATATTGACCTGAACCGTTATGGCGCCTACCCCTTTAACGATCTGCCCCGCGCATGGTACAGCGCCGTGGAAAAATACGGGGAAGATTCCTTAGTGGCGCACGGCATTGTTCCCTGGTGGATCCATGTTATGCAGCAACGGCTCACCAAAGCCTTCAGCGAAAAAAATTACCCGCTAATCCTGAAGCTATCCACCGAAATCGGGCACTATATAGCCGATGCCCATGTGCCCCTGCACGCCCACAGCAATTATAATGGTCAGCAAACCGGTCAGCAGGGGATCCACGGTTTCTGGGAAAGCAGGATCCCCGAACTGCTGGCAAAAACTGAATTTGATTATTTCACAGGCAAGGCACAATACCTCGCCAATCCGCAACAATTCATGTGGCAAAGGGTGTTGGAAAGCGCCGCTGCGGCAGATACCGTTTTATCTGTTGAAAAATTGCTCACCCGGCAGTTTTCACCCGATCTGAAATACGCCTTTGAAGAAAGAAACGGTATCATTATCCGGCAGTACTCTTCTGCTTTTACCCTTGCTTATAACCGGCGCCTGCAGGGTATGGTGGAACGCCGGATGCGCCAGTCTGTTTTTGCCGTGGCCTCATTCTGGTATACGGCATGGATCAATGCCGGACAGCCGGTATTGCAGCCACCGGCCGGTACCGGCTTTTCAGAAACCGACAAAAAAGACTTTGAAGCATTAGACCGCGTATGGAAAACCGCTGAATCAAAGGGCAGAACTTGCGGGAATTGACGTATATTTGGCGCCCTCAACGAATGCAAAGTCCAATATGAATTGGGTTTTTCAATTTTTCAATTGTATGCAATGATACACAACTTTAATGCCGGGCCCAGTATTTTACCCCGGCAGGTGTTTGAGCAGGCCAGCCAGGGTATTATTGACTTTAATCATACCGGGCTTTCTATCCTTGAAATCGGGCACCGCACCCCTCTTTTTCAGTCAGTGCTGGATGAAGCCATCGCTTTGGTGAAGGAATTAATGCAGTTAGACAGTGATCACGAGGTTTTATTTTTACACGGCGGCGCTACCACCCAGTTTTTCCAGGTGCCTATGAACCTGCTGAATGATGACGAAACCGCGGCTTACCTCGACTGCGGCGTTTGGGGAACCAAGCCCATAAAAGAGGCCGGGCTTTTTGGCAATGTAAACGTAGTGGCTTCATCTAAAGATAAAGGCTATACCTATATACCCCGGGATTTTGAAATACCTGCCGATTCAGCTTATTTTCATTATACTACCAATAATACCATTGAAGGAACGCAAATGCATGTTGTGCCCGAAACCACTGTTCCATTGGTAGCCGATATGAGCAGCGATGTTTTAAGCCGGGCAATGAACTTCAACCGGTTTGCCCTGATCTATGCCGGGGCTCAAAAAAATATAGGCGCGGCAGGGGTAAATATGGTAGTGGTTAATAAAAATATACTGGGCAGGGTAAAAAGGTCACTGCCTTCTATGATGGATTACCGCAAGCATATCGAAAACGGCTCCATGCTTAATACCCCACCGGTATTCGCTATATATGTTTGTATGCTCACCCTGCGCTGGTTAAAGGAGCAGGGAGGCGTAACCGCTATTGAAAAAGTGAACAATGAAAAAGCGGCATTACTTTACGATACCTTAGACAGCATTCCTGTTTTTGAACCCACCGTTGATAAAGCCGACCGCAGCAATATGAATGTGGTATTTGTAATGAAGAATCCAGAACTGGAAAAAGCCTTCCTCAACCTGTGTAAAAAAGAAGGCATGGCAGGAGTGAAAGGTCATCGCAGCGTTGGCGGGTTCAGGATTTCCTTATACAATGCGCTTCCGCTCAGCAGCGTAAAGGCATTGGTTGAAGTAATGCAACATTTCGCGTTAAAACACGCCTGATCTAAAACATATTCTAACACACTATCATGGCAACTATCGTTCCATTTACCGCATTGCGCCCGCAGGCACAATATGCCAAACAGGTAGCATCGCAACCTTACGACGTGCTGAACAGCAAAGAAGCCAAGCGGGAAGCACGGGGTAATCCCAACTCTTTTCTGCATATCACTAAAGCCGAGATTGACCTGCCGGAAGATACGGACGTGCACGACAAAGAAGTATATGAAAAAGCAAAAGACAACCTTGACGCTTTTATTCAGCGTGAAGTGCTGTTCCGTGAAAACAAGCCCTGCTATTATATTTACCGGCTGGTAATGAATGATAAAAGCCAGACCGGGCTGGTTTGCGCATCCTCTGTTGATGACTACGAAAACGACATCATAAAAAAACATGAGTTTACCCGGCCGGAAAAAGAGCAGGACCGTATTAACCATATATCCGTTACCGGCGCCCAAACCGGCAATGTGTTTTTAGCATATAAAAATGTGGCTGAAATAGATGCTATAATTAAAAAATGGCAAACAGATAAAAAACCCGTATATGATTTTATGGCCGATGATGGCATTAGTCATACCATTTGGGTGATCAACGACGATAAGATCATCACCGCTATTACGCAGCTCTTTTCAGAAAAGGTGGAAAGCACCTATATTGCCGATGGGCACCACCGGGCGGCAAGCGCGGCCAAAGTACGGGTTACCGCGGCAGGAGATACAGCAGGCGCCAATTACTTTCTAACTACTTTATTTCCCGCCTCCGAGTTGCGGATATTAGATTATAACCGGGTGGTAAAAGACCTGAACGGGTTAAGCGCAGCAACCTTTCTGCAACGTATAACCGAAAGTTTTAACGTTGAACCCAGCGATTCGGCCTTTGCCCCGCAGCAGCTTCATGACTTTGGGATGTATACGGGCGGCAGTTGGTACAAACTAACCGCAAAGCCCGGCAGTTATACCGAAGACCCGGTTGAGGTATTAGATGTAAGCATTTTGCAGCACCGTCTTTTAGACCCCATACTGGGCATTAAGGACCAGCGTACCGATAAACGCATAGATTTTGTAGGCGGCATACGCGGGCTGGCAGAGCTGGAAAAAAGAGTGAACAGCGGTGAGATGCAGGTGGCATTCAGCCTGTACCCGGTGAGCATTCAGCAACTGTTTGACATTGCCGACAGCGGAATGGTAATGCCCCCCAAAAGCACATGGTTTGAACCCAAGCTGAGAGACGGACTGCTAACGCATTTGATTGACTGAGTGAGGCGCCGGGAACGGGTTTGGAGGTTTCGGGAACAAATGCTCCCCAAAGAAGTATTGGTGCATTAAATGATCAGTTACCATTGTTTTTAGCGAACTGCATTTCATGCAATTTGGCATAGAAGCCTTCCATCTCCAGTAATTCAGTATGTGTGCCGGCTTCTTTGATCTCTCCTTTATCTAATACCATTATTTTATCTGCTTTTCTGATGGTAGAAAGCCGGTGGGCAATAACAATAGAAGTGCGCCCTTCAATTAAGGTATCAATAGCATGTTGTATCAGGTGTTCGCTTTCCGTATCCACCGAAGATGTGGCCTCATCCAGGATAAGAATAGACGGGTTATATAACAGCGTACGGATAAACGACAGCAACTGGCGCTGACCTAATGATAAGGTGCTGCCTCTTTCCATTACATTGTAATCGTAACCTCCGGGCAACTGCATAATAAAATTATGCATCCCGATCAGCTTCGCCGCCTGTATTACTTCCTCCCGGCTGATGGCATCATTGCGGAGCGTTACATTATCGTGTATGGAGCCGGAAAATAAAAAAACATCCTGCAAAACCACGCCTGTTTTGCTGCGCAGCACATCCAGCTTATACTGATCTATATTAACATCATCAATTAGTATGGCGCCCTTCTGAATTTGGTAAAGCCTGTTTATTAAGCTGATAACAGATGTTTTTCCACTCCCGGTATGCCCCACAATGGCAAGCGTTTCGCCCGGCTGAATGGCAAATGAAATATCCTTTAAAACATAGTTGTCTTTATTGTAAGCAAACCATACCGCTTTAAATTCTACTTTTCCTTTAATGTGCTCAGGTGCATGATCTCCCTCATGAACAATATAATCGGGGTTATCCAATACTTTAAATATTCTTTCACTGGCCACCATGCCCATTTGCAATACATTAAATTTATCGGCGATCATCCGCAAGGGGCGAAACAATAAGTTCAGGTAAAGCATAAAGGCGATCATTATACCCAGCGTGGCATCACCCTGTACGGCATCACGGGCACTCCACCAGATCATTAAACCCATAGACACAGCCATGATAATTTCCACAAAAGGGAAAAAAACAGAATACGCAAAAATGGCCCTGATATTGGCATTGCGGTGTTCCCTGTTGATCTTTTTAAACTTGTCAAACTCCCTGTCTTCCGCGGCAAAGGCCTGCAGCACTGCCATGCCCGTAATATGTTCCTGCGCAAAGGCGTTGAGCTGTGCAACAGCGTTCCTTACTTTTTGAAAAGATACGTTCACACTTTCTTTAAACCACCAGGTTATGATCAATAGAACAGGCAGTATGGCCATGCATACCAGGGTGAGCTTCCAGTCGGTAAAAAACATAACGCCCAGGATGGCGATAATGGATAGCAGGTCGGCGATAATAGAGATCAACCCTTCCGAAAAAATATCGTTAACTGCTTCTATATCGTTGATCGTACGCGTGGTGAGCGTACCTATAGGCGTTTTATCAAACTGGGAAAGATTAAGATGAATGACTTTTTTATATACTGTAATACGAAGGTCTTTTACAACGGTTTGGCCAAGCCACGAAGTAAGAAAAGAAAAATAAAAACGTAAAGCGGTTTCCGCCAGCAGCAGTCCGATTTGTATAATAGTTATAACAATTACAATGTTGGCCAAACCACCCCTGATGTATTTATCTACCGTTACCTGTATCAGCCACGGACGTACCGGCGACATCACTGCGAGTACAATAGCCAGTGTTAAAGAAATGAAGAATTGCTTTTTATAGGGCGCTGCATATCTAAATACCCGCTGAAGCAGACTAAAATCAAATATTTTCTTAGATGCTGATCGTACTGCCATAATTCAGCAGCAAACCTACGTAAATTTTGCTTGTTCATTGTTTCAGTTGATCTGTTCCCCGGGATAACGCATCTAATTTATAGAATAGCATTACTGCTCTGTTCTATAGCATATACACGCATTTCAAATTTTCACATAATTTATCATTGTATGGTTAGGTATTTTTGGCTGCCTGTTAAAATCTTTGCCCATCTTTATAGGTGTTGAGGTAGATTCCTCTCCCGCAAAGCGGGATCGGAATGACAAGCTGCGGTAATATTATGATCTGCATGGTAAAATTTTCAGCAGCATTACATTAACAAACATTTCTGTCACAGCCTGATCGTCATCCCGCTGTTTGTCACCCCGACCTAAGGAGGGGTCTGTGCCTGCTTCCAAGTGTATGTTTTAGAAATGCGGAAATTTGAACTCTTCTCACCGAAAGTAGATGCACCTAGTATATTTAGTATTATCAAAAAACTTCTTACCTTGAAGACGCTTTTTAATCC
>CAYVEI010000118.1:0-14510 GCA_964450515.1 uncultured Terrimonas sp.
GGTCATTGTCTTTTACCTGTAACCGGTATATTCCCGGGGTTTGTATTGTAATGCTGTTTGCCGAAGCGCCTGTGCTCCACCGGTATTCACTGAATAATTTGAGCGGTTGTATGGTGAATTGATCTGTTGTGCAAATAGTAGTATCAGCAGGCAGGAACCCGGCAGGAGCCTGTGCTATTTTTGTAATGGTTACGCTATCGGATGAAACACAGCCATATGGATTGCTCACCTTTACTTTGTATTTTCCCGGTGTTTGTATGATCATATTGCTGCCGGTTGAGCCATCCTGCCATAAATAGCTGCTAAAGCCGCGGCCTGCATATAGGGTATCATCCTGGTGTAAGCAAAGTATAGTTTTTTTAGGTAGCGTAACTACAGGAGCGGGGTATATATCCCTTATCCGGATCGTGTCTTTTGAAATGCAACCCAATGCATTTGCAGCCGATACCGAATATTTGCCAGCCTGGTTTGCCTGTATATGTTGACCCGTTTCTCCATTGCTCCACTGGTAGCTGCTGAACCCGGCGCCTGCATCTAAAGTTAAAGGCTGGTTGCTGCATATAGCCGTGTCCCGGCCCAGGTTAATAATGCCCGGCTCATTTATGGTAACTGTTATCGAACCATTGAAAGAAACACTACAATAATTGGTTGCTTTTACAAAGTACAAGCCTGCCTCTTTTACAGTAAACACGGAGTCACCTGAACCGTTTTGCCATTCATAATTTTTGAACCCCGCACCGGCCCGGAGCACAAGCGAATCGTTTTTGCAGATGGCAGTATCGGCGCCTAATGCAATTTTACCCGGACTGATCAAAACATTGAGCTTAATGGAATCCTTCAAGTCAACACAGGAAGACAGTGAAGCGTACAGGTAACCCTGCCATTGCTTTTTAAAGGTAATGGCAACGGAAGAATCATTGAGTGGTGTTATGGTGCTAACCACCGGATCATCGGTTTCCCATACCACCTGCTTTAAGCAACCGGCGTCTTTACGGGCGGTAAAAATATAGGTTTGCGCAGTATCGCAAATGGTAGTGGCTGCCGGTTTTATTTGTAAGAAGCTGCAATGGCTTATTTGCCGGCAATAATCCTCTTCCATGAGGTTGATATCGCTTACCGAAATACCCGGATCGCTCTCTGCAAGCTGAATGCTGCTGGTATAGGTAAAGTAATCATTGTTATGGGGTGTTATAGGAAACGGCTCCAATTGTACAAATGAAGTATCCACACCAAAACAGGGATCCGGTGCATTATCCTGTCCTGTTTGGTAGAGTTGAATATACGAATTGCCGTTGCGGAGATAATTGCTTACAATGTTGAGGTATTGATGGTTGTAATGAAGCGGGTACTTTCCACCGTATGAAACAACTTCATTTGCTGAAAAAGGCATTTTTCTTTGCTTGGTGATCTGGCCGAACTTATTGATGGTGGCGACATACATTGTATTATTATTTTCACCCAGCGCGGTATAAATGCTCCAGTTGCCCGCGGGATCGGTGGTGCCGAAACGATAGGTGGTAGCAGACATTTGACTGTTTGAAAAAACCCTTCCACTGCTGAAGTTGAGCAGGGTATCCATAGTGGTGTTAATAAGGCCAAAGCGGTTTTGCGCAAAGGAATAGAACCTGTCAGTAATGTAAAAATGATCTTCACTGGATTTAACCATATCTGCATATACCCAATGATTCATGATTGTAACTGTGGGGTATGCCTGCGTCCGGGTGGAAAAATAAGACCTGGATAACAGCAGTTCGCCGGTTTGATGATCCATTTTAAAGGCGAATACATTTTCATCAACTTCCGTATTGCCGGGTATTGGGCAGCCGCCACTCCTGCCAAAAGCATACAGCATGTTTTTATCGGTTACTACACCCGTTATGGTAGCGCTGCTGCAGGTGTTGCCTGCAAACCACCTGTTGTATAATATATTTCCGCTATTATCCATTTTAATGATCAGGGGTACTGTTTCACCGGCATGAGCCCATTCTTCTACAAGAATAGTAGCGGCTATTATAATGTCGTTATTATCGGTAACGGCCATTTGAGCGTTTAGAAAAAAATCATCAACAGCAACAGTTGTAAGCTCCTTTGCCCACAACAGGTTGCCTGCAGCGCTCAACTGTATAATATTAATTGTACTGCCGGAGTTGTCCCCAGCATCAAGATATACAATAACAAAATTTCCATTGTTCAGTTCTTTTATTCCATTGATGAGTTGAAAATCTGTGTTATCAGATCCTTTCATTATTTTCTTGTTCCATACAACAGTGCCTGTTGGGTTGATCTTGGTTATGAATAAAGCAATTTCGCCATTACCCGGGTTGCTATACCTGCCTGCTATTACCGTAGCGCCGTCCCGCGTAATAATATTTTCACTGGCCTGCAACAGCATCCCTGGTTCGTAATAACCTTTCCTGTAAAAAGTATCCGTACAGTTTTGGGAGAAACTGATGGAGGTAAAAAAACAAGTTGCCAGTGATAAAAAAAGGGCTTTCATTTCAGGTATACCAATGCTTCCCGGGTTTTTGCGGAAGATGATCTCTTATATTTACAATAAACGCTTACAAGTTCGTAAAAGTCGTGTATAAATGCTTCTGATAAACGATTTGATTATAAGATATGTTGTAGGCGTTGTGATCCATACTGTGGATTAAACAGTTATAAATTTTCATTCCCGCAATTGCCTATACGTTTCTATGTATCAGCCAGTCATCTTTATAATATCCCGGAAGAATTTTGTATTTTGTATTCACTCCTTTCTTCATCTAAAACTTTGCCATATGAACCTCCTTCACAGTATGGAAAGATGGGGAGACACCCATCACCCCAAATGGCTCGATTTCATCCGCATGTTGCTGGGCATATTTCTTTTTATACGGGGTGTGGAATTTATCAATAATATGGATCAGTTGAGCGCCCTCATGACCAAAAGCGAATTTCTCGGTTCCATGTCGCTGGGCGTGTTGGCCCATTACGTGGTGTTCGCGCATATCGTGGGCGGGGCTCTTATCACTTTTGGATTACTTACCCGCTTGGCCTGTCTGGTGCAGATACCCATATTACTTGGCGCTGTTTTTTTTGTGAATGCAGATGCGGGGATATTATCGCCCAATGAAGGGCTTTGGCTGTCCATACTTGTTTTGGCATTGCTGATCTTTTTTTTGGTAAGCGGCAGCGGCCCTGTTTCTGTAGATGAACAAATGCGCAGGCAACCGGAACGGGAACGGGGATGAACTTTCAGGTATGAGGTATTAGGTCATAGGTTTCAGGGAGGCATGGGTCTTCCGGCTTAGAAGTGTTTTTTGGAACACGAAGGCACAAAGACACGGAGACACGGAGGTGCCTTACGTGATCAAGAATATCCTCCGTGCCCCTGTGCCGCTGTGTCACTGTGTTTCAAAAAGAAGTATGAAAAGGTATCTGCCGGGTTTTGAAAATCAATATCGTTTAGTTAGCCTTTTGGAACACGAAGGCACAAAGACACGAAGACACAGAGGTGTCTGGCGTAATCAAAATGTATTTTTCATTTTCAGATTTTTAAATTCTCACATTTCCACATTTTCACATTCTCTCCGGTACCTCAATTCCAGCCAGCGCCATACCTGAAGCAATTACATTAGCCGTCATCCGGCAGATGCGCAGACGCAATTGCTTTTTATTATCCGTTTCGGCTTTCAGCACCCGGTGCTCTGTTACAAAGGAATTGAATGTTTTTGCAAGCTCGTAGCAATAGTTCACTATTACGGAGGGATTGTGTTCAAACGCCGCCTGTTGTATAACAGCCGGGTATCTTTCCAATAAAATGATCAGTTCCTTTTCCAAAGACAACAGGGCTTCGCTGTGCTGCAGCGTAAAGTTTTTATCGGGCTGCTCATTCCTGAGAATGGCTTTTGCCCTGGCATGCGAAAATTGCACAAAGGAAGCGGTGAAGCCATGAAAGTCTATACTATCCTCTGGGTTGAAGATCATTCTTTTCTTAGGATCAACCCGAAGAATAAAAAACTTCAATGCGCCGAGTCCTATGGTGTTGTAGAGTTTGCCGAGCTCCTCATCAGTAAAATCTTTTACTTTGCCCAACTCCTTCGTTTTCTGCGCCGCCACTTTTATCATCTCATCAATAATATCATCGGCATCAACAACTGTTCCTTCTCTCGTTTTCATGCGGCCCGAAGGTAGTTCCACCATACCGTAACTGAGATGGTAAATACCTTCTGAGGGTAAGCCCAGTTTTTCACATATCAGTTTCAGCACCTTAAAGTGATAATTCTGTTCATCGCCCACCACATAAATGCTCTGATCGTATTGGTAGGCTTCGTATTTGTTAACAGCTAATCCTATATCCTGCGTAATGTAAACAGCCGTTCCGTCTTTTCGTTGTACTATCTTTTCGTCAAGACCTTCGGCAGTCAGGTCAACCCACACGCTGTTGTCCTCTTTTTTAAAGAACACACCTTTTTGTAGTCCTTCTTCCACTAATTTTTTCCCCAGCAAATAGGTATCGCTTTCGTAATACATTTTATCGAAATCGCTGCCGATTCTTTTATAGGTAATATCAAAGCCTGCATATACCCAGCCATTCATTTTTTTCCACAATGCCATCACGTCGGGTTTTCCTGCTTCCCAGTCTACCAGCATTTGCTGGGCCGCTTTCATAATGGGCGCTTCTTTTTCCGCGGCTTCTTCACTCATCCCGGTGGCTCTTAAGGCCTGTACTTCTTTTTTAAATTCCGTTCCAAACTGTACATAATAATCTCCAACAAAATGATCGCCTTTTGTGCCGGTACTTTCGGGGGTAGCGCCATCGGCAAATTTTTGCCAGGCAACCATGCTTTTGCATATATGTATGCCCCTGTCGTTGGCAATGCATGTTTTAACCACATCATATCCATCCGCCTTTAAAATTTCCGATACACTCCATCCCAGGAAAATATTACGCAGGTGCCCGAGGTGCAGGGGTTTATTGGTATTGGGTGAAGCGTATTCCACCACGATGGTTTTGCCGTTCTTTGCTTTTCTGCCATAGGCCTCATTGCGGTAATTATCGTTCAGTACCGCACCCCAGTAGCTGCCGCTGATATTCAGGTTTAAAAAGCCCTTTATTACGTTAAAAGCCGAAAACAGGGAAGGGTGCGTTTGGGTTAAATGCGTACCCAGAGCCTTACCCAATGCGTCGGGCGATTGTTTTAACGGTTTAAGCAGGCTGAACAGCACTACGGTGTAATCGCCTTCAAATTCAGGTTTGGTTTGATTGATCTGGAAATCCTTTGCACTGAATGCCTGTTTATACAATTGTTCCAATGCTGCAATAACGGCCGACTGAATGGTTGATGTAACGGACATGACCCCACATTTTAAAGGACTGCAAAAATAAGGATATGCGCCTTCAATCCTTTTTTTATGTTATTTTGTAGGAATGCGCCGTTTAAGCAGCGTAATATCTTATGCAAATCATAGAAGTTAATAATGCCGCTACAAGAAAATCCTTCCTGGATCTTCCCAAAAAAATATATAAAAATGATCCTAACTGGATATGTCCTTTGAACAGGGATATTGAATGGGTATTTGACCCGCGGAAAAACAGTTATCACCAGAACGGGAAATGTATAAGGTGGATACTGAAAAATAAAAGCGGGAAGGTAATTGGGCGTATTGCCGCTTTTATAAACAATAGAAAAGCATATCTTACTGAACTGCCCACAGGAGGATGTGGCTTTTTTGAATGTGCCGATAACCAGGACGCTGCCGACCTGTTGTTTGATACGGCTAAAGCATGGCTTGCCGAAAGGGGCATGAAGGCGATGGAGGGCCCCATCAATTTTGGAGAAAATGATATGTGGTGGGGGCTGCTGGCAGAGGGTTTTGCGGCACCTTACTATGGAATGAACTATCACCAGCCTTATTACAAAAGATTGTTTGAGCGATATGGTTTCACGCCATTGTATGAGCAGATATCCAATTCGATAGAAATATATAAACCTTTCCCGGAGCGTTTTACCAAAATTGCGGAGTGGGTAGCCAAAAAGCCGGGTTACCATTTTGAGCACCTGGATAAAAAAGCGTTTCAGCGTTTTGCCGGCGATTTTAAAGAGATCTATAATGATGCCTGGAAGGATTTTGAAAACTTTACGCCCATAACAGATACCACTATACGCGAAACCTTTGAAAAGATGAAGATCATTATGGATGAAAAGCTGATCTGGTTTGCTTATGTAGATGGGGAACCCGCTTCCATGGTAGTGATTGTTCCGGATACCAATGAGCTGATCCGCAATTTGAATGGCAGGTTAGGCCTATGGAGTAAGCTGAAGTTCATGCTAAACAAATGGAGTCGCAGGAATAAGCGCATGCGGGCCGTAATTATGGGAACCAAAACGAAGTTTCAAAAGCATGGACTGGAATCGGCCATAATCATTAAGCTGAAAGAATACGTGCTGCCCCTGCAGCAATATAAAGAGCTTGAGCTCTCCTGGGTAGGCGATTTTAATACTAAAATGCTCGCCCTGCATGAAGCAACAGGCGCTACTTTTTCTAAAAAGCACATTACATACAGGTATACTTTTTAAAGCTATTTTGCATGATCAGTTACCAGGTAGAAAATAACCTGAGCCCCGATGAGTTCACTGCAGTGCTGCAGCGCTCCACGCTTGGAGAACGCCGGCCCGTTAATGATCCTGAACGTATTGCCGCCATGCTTGCTCATGGCAATCTTATACTTACGGCAAGAGATAACGGCAATATTGTTGGTGTGGCCCGCTCCCTCACGGATTTTTCGTTTTGCACGTATTTGTCGGACCTTGCTGTTGATAAAGATTACCAGCGCAAAGGCATTGGAAAAGAGCTCATCCGGCGCACCCAATCGGAAGCGCCAAAAGCGAAGCTGATTCTGCTGGCAGCGCCCGCTGCTGTACATTATTATCCGCATATTGGTATGAAGCACCACCAACACTGCTTCTATATTGATCATGCGGATGAATTGAAATAATACAGGCAGGTTGTCCGGGCGCTTATAAAGTTTCACTGCTCCAGTGCCCCCCAATGGGTAAAATGCTGTAAGCCTGCTGAACCGCTTCAGCATTAGCGGCAAAATCGGCCGGGTTTGCCGTGTTGAAGGTAAACATATCGTAATGGCAGGGAATAACATGTTGTATGTTCGCTGCCTTAGCTAAATCTGCAGCTTCCTGTACGTTAAGGTTGCCCGCAACGCCTCTTGCCGGATCGTTTCCGTTAATAGGGAGCAGGGCAAGGTCTATTTGAAATGAGCGTAGTATCTTTTCCAGTCCTGCATACCACAGCGTATCACCGCTATGGTAAATGGTATAATTACCAAACTGAATAATGTATCCCATATAAAGACATTCTCCTTTTTCATTCCGGTCAAGCGTATTGTGCGCGGCGGCAATGCCATGAAAAGTAAAATCGCCCGCGGTTAAATGGATGCCTTCGGTTAGTCCTGCCGGAAAGGCTTCCGGTATTTGCACCCTGCCGGCAACAAAGCTTCTGTTGGCTTCAGGAATGATGAAGGTAATGCCGGGATTGTTTTGAATAACGGGTATTAAGGTTTCGCCGTCAAGGTGGTCTGTATGGTTATGGCTTGAGCTTACTATAGAAATGTTTTTTAACAACTCAGGGTTTACCACTCTTTCACTCATGCGGGTATGCGGTTTGGGAGTGCCGGCATATTTTTTTGTGAGAGAGTCTGAAAGATAGGGGTCAAGCAATATCTTTTTTCCCTGCCATAACAGCAGGTAGCCGCTTTGCCCCAGCCACCACAGGTGAAAATGCTTTTTGCCGTTTTCATACTGCTGCACCTGTGCTGTAAAATCTTCGTCTCTTATTATTGCCGGAATCATCATACTAAACTTTAAGTTGTTAAGCGCGAAGCCGTGTATCAAATTTCAAATTCCTGAGCCCGAAGCGGATACAACCATAAACTAAAAATTCATACGCCCGCTCCCTACTGACTACTCACTAAAATCTACCTTTTGCTGCGGATGGTTTTCGGCATAACGGTAAATCATATTGCGGATAAAGTCGTTGTCGTGGAAAGGTGTTAAGTTTTTTTTCAGCTTTGCCACATCTTTTATCTTCATCTCCCGCGGAATATAACCCATACCATAAAACTTCCCTTTTTCAATCAGCAGGCAACTCTGCTGATCCGCTTCCACGCCATCATCTAAAACCGCAAAAGTAGGCAGCTCATCATGCAGAAACTGCAATGCCTTTTCTACCCGCTGGTTGTATACAACGGGTTCATCATATTGTTCCGCCGTATCGCCGGTTTCTTTTGTTTTATCAACAAAACAAAGCCTGGGCGAAAGCTGGTGGCGTTCTATCATGTTCCACAGCAAACGGTAACCATCCCATAATAATCCGAAAGTATGTACCGGACGGAGGTTTTTTCTTTTCCGCTCAATGGCCAGCCGCGCATATCCCCGCTGGTCTTCAAAAACGTATAAGCCATACTGGATGCTGACCTGTTTGCGGCTGGTGTTATAAACGGGCCACAGTCTTTTGATCTCGGTTTCCTCCAGTATGGCCGCCATAAGCTCCGTGCCACAAAGCTGGTAGCTGATATTATGCACATTACGGATAAATTCCTGCTTTTGCCGGCCTGCGCCGTTATGGGTAAAATGGCTGCTGATCCGCTGCTTTAAGTTCCTGGCTTTGCCTACATAGATCACTTTGCCTTTTTGATTCCTGAAATAATATACACCGGGTTTCCGGGGCAGTTGCTCAATCTGTTCTTTTGGCAGGTGGAGGGGCAGGTATTGTTCTTTGGATGATTTTTTGAGAAATTGTTCTATATGCGGCTGCGCGTTATGATGCAGCAGCATTTCAAACAACTGAACGGTAGCCCATGCATCTCCTCCCGCACGGTGGCGGTTTTCAATGGGTATTTGCAGGGAGCGGCAAATATTACCCAAACTGTAGGAGGGGAGCGCCGTAAATACTTTTCGGGTGAGCCTTACCGTACATAATTTTTTAGCGCTCAGCTCATAGCCGCACTCCAGCAACTGGTGCTTTAAAAAGGAGTAATCAAAATTCACATTATGGGCTATGAATACTTTATCGTTAAGCAATGCAAACAGTTGTGCTGCCACTTCCTCAAAAGAAGGCGCGTTAGCCACCATTGCATCGGTAATGCCTGTCATGGTTTGTATAAAATAGGGGATAGGCTGTAAAGGGTTCACCAGCGTTTCAAAATGATCAATCACTTTTGTTCCGTCGTGCACAAAAACGGCTATTTCGGTAATGCCGTTAGCGGTGGCGTACCCGCCTGTAGTTTCAATATCCACTATTGCGTAAATCAAAATCCTGCTTTTTCTTGTTTAACTAAAGGTAAAATCCTTTATCCGTTTTTGGTAATACCTGTTCAAAAAGATTGATTATCAATTAAAAACAAAACATTTGCCACACTATATCCACAATAACGTGCGGGGTGCACAATAAAGTGATTATCATACGCTGAAATTACTTAACTTCGGGTATCATTAATTTGATACGCAGGTACTATATATACAATAGCGATATAACAGTATTACAACCTGGGCAACACCAATTGATAAATATTCCTACCCTCCTTTGAAAGCTTTATATAATCCGGTCCTGATTTTTTCATCTTAAAATCATCAATTATGAAGCTTTTTAACTCATTACACGTAGGTGAAGGTGTAAAAATCGCTATGATTGTTATACTGGTTTATGCAACGATTGCGGTTATCACGTACCTCTCCTGGTAAAATTATTTTTCCCGAAAGAAGCACTTTCCCCGGATAACAGGGAAAGTGTTTTTTTTATTAGCTTACCGCCGCTCCCGGGCTGTAGGTTTTCAGCTTTTCATTCGCTTCTCCTGAGTAGTCAGCTATCAGATTCTAAAGCATACGAACAACGAGCAGATATTTCCTTCTTTCACTATTCACTATTCACTACTCACCACGCTTTCATTCACCCTTAAATATGCTTACCTTTGCCAACTTTATGGAAGAACTGAGCAAAAATTATGAGCCTGCCGCTGTTGAAGAAAAATGGAGCCGGCAGTGGAAAGCAAAGCAATATTTTAAGAGCGTGCCCGATAGCCGCAGGCCCTTTACTGTGGTTATTCCTCCGCCCAATGTTACCGGGGTTTTGCATATGGGGCATACGCTCAATGAAACCGTGCAGGACATATTGGTGCGTAAGGCCAGGATGAGCGGCTTTAATGCCTGCTGGGTACCCGGCAGCGATCATGCGTCTATTGCCACTGAAGCAAAGGTGGTGGGTATGCTTAAGGAGAGGGGAATTGATAAGAACAGCTTAAGCAGGCCGGAGTTTTTACAGTATGCTTATGAGTGGAAAGAAAAATACGGGGGCATTATCTATAGCCAGATAGAAAAGCTGGGTTGCAGTGTAGACTGGAACAGGGTAACTTTTACCATGGACGATGCTTATTACAAAGCCGTAATGAAAGTGTTCGTGGATTTGCACGGTAAAGGGCTGATTTACCGCGGCGCAAGAATGATCAACTGGGATCCGGCGGCGCAAACTGCATTGAGTGATGAAGAAGTAGAGTATAAAGATCTGCAGGGAAAATTATATTACATACGGTATAGCATTACGGATGAAGCGGGAGAAGAAATGATCAACCCGCTTACCGGCGAAAAAGGAATTGTTATTGCCACCCAGCGCCCCGAAACCATTATGGGTGATACGGCTGTTTGCGTTAATCCTAACGATGAACGTTATGCGCATTTAAAGCATGCGAAGGCTGTTGTTCCGCTCATCAACCGCAGCATACCCATTATTTTTGATGAATATGTTGACCCGGCATTTGGTACGGGCGCCCTGAAAGTTACGCCGGCTCATGATATCAATGATTATAACCTCGGTTTAAAGCACAACCTTGAAGTGGTGGATACCCTGAACGCAGATGGCACATTAAGCGAAGCTGCGCAAATATTTGTGGGTGAAGACCGCTTTGCCGCGCGGAAAAAGATCATTGCCGGGTTATCGGAGAAGGGGTTCATTGTTAAAGAAGAAGAATATGCCACCCGCCTCGGCTACAGCCAACGTACGGGTGTTGTGGTAGAACCCCGTATTTCAACACAGTGGTTCTTAAAAATGAAACCGCTTGCCGAACCCGCTTTAAAGGCGGTGCTGGATGGCGATATTGCTATCCATCCCGGCGATAAATTCCTGGCTACTTATAAGTATTGGTTAGAAAATGTGAAAGACTGGTGCATCAGCCGGCAGTTGTGGTGGGGACAGCAGATACCCGCATGGTACGATGATAAAGGAAATGTAGTGGTAGCTGAAAATGAAGCAGCAGCTAAAAAATTATATACCGCTCAGTATGGCGAAGACCCTGTTTTAACGCAGGATGAAGATGTGCTCGACACCTGGTTCTCTTCCTGGCTTTGGCCTATGGAAGTATTTAAAGGCATCTCTGATCCGGGCAATGCGGATATCCGGTATTATTATCCCACATCTGTGCTGGTAACCGGGCAGGATATTATTTTTTTCTGGGTTGCCCGGATGATCATGGCGGGACTGGAATACAATAAAGAAAAGCCCATCGAAAAAGCAGTTCCATTCAGAGATGTATATTTTACCGGTATGGTGCGGGATAAGCAGGGCCGAAAAATGAGCAAGCAACTGGGCAATTCGCCCGACCTGCTGAAGCTCATTGAAGCTTATGGCGCAGATGCCGTTCGCTTCGGTATTATGATCTCTTCTCCTGCAGGTAATGATCTGTTGTTTGATAATGCTTCTTTAGAGCAGGGAAAATTCTTCAACAATAAACTATGGAACGCGCTGAAGCTGGTGAAGATGTGGGAACAACGGGCAGATGCTTCATTACCCGCTAATGACGACTTTGCTACGCAATGGTTTGAAAGCAGGCTGAATGAAGTAAAAGCCGAAGTGGAAAAGCTATTTTCAGCATTCCGGTTGAGCGAAGCGCTTAAAACCATTTACTCTTTAATATGGGATGACTTTTGCAGTTGGTATCTTGAATGGGTGAAACCTGGTTTTGAGCAATCTGTTTCGGCGGATGTATATAGTAAAACAGTGGCTTATTTTACTGAGCTATTGCAATTATTGCATCCTTATATGCCCTTTATTACGGAAGAAATAAATGAGCGGCTTAATGAAGGCAAAGAAGGTTTATGCGTGATGCAATTTAAGCCGGTGGGCATAGCCAACAATGAAATACTGCAACGGGGAGCTATACTTAAAGCAGATATAACAGCAATAAGAGATGCAAGGAAAAAGAATGAAATAAAGAACAGTGAAAGAATTTCCTTCTCAAAAAATGCTACCGGAGACCGTATGTATAGCGATGAAGGAATGGATATTTTGTTAAGGAAGCAAACCAATGTTTATGCTGATGCTTCAGTTCATAACAGCGGGGATCATAATATTGATGGTAAAGAACGCATTGTTATTGCTTCATCCGACAGGCAATTTTATTTAAACGCCGATAAAAAAATTGACACTTCAGCGCAGAAAGAACTGTTGGAAAAAGACCTGGCTTATCAAAAAGGATTTCTTACAGCTACTACAAAAAAACTAAGCAACGAACGGTTTGTTCAAAATGCCCGGCCGGAAGTAGTGGAGCTGGAAAGAAAAAAAATGGCTGATGCCGAAGCTAAAATTAAAGCGATAGAAGAAAGCCTGGCGCAGTTGGGGGGGTGATGCAGGTTACAAGTTTCAGGTTTCAGGGGTATTCCTTGCAACTTGAACCACTCATCATTCCTTTAACGCCATCGGCGATCAGATAAGTATGCTAACGATGATGAACTGATTTCACTATTCACTACTCACCACCCTGTATTCCACTCTCCTGTTTTTTTGCCGTGCAGCGGGGTTGTCTTTACCATTTATTTTTTCCGGTTCCAGCGGGCAGCATTCACCGTATGCCTTACCTACCAGGCGATCTTTGCTGATGCCTTTTTTAACTAAGTAACGGATACAGGCATCTACCCGTTTTTGAGCCAGCTTTATATTGTAGGCTTCCGAACCTTTACCATCGGTATAACCGCCTACTTCAATTACAACGGAAGTAAATTGGTGCATGAATGCGGCAAGGGAATCCAGCTCATAAAAAGAGCTATTTCCTAATGACGACTGGTTAAAGGAGAATTTGGCTAAGGTGGCCGATTCGTTCAAACCATAGCCATCCTGCTCCGTTGGGGGTTGTGTTACTGAAGAAAGGCACAGGTTATTGTTACTAACGGTATCTGTTCCGGTTTCAAAATATACTTTATAGCTTTCACTGGCAGAATGGTATCCCTCTTTTTCGGCCGTGATCTCAAAACGCGAGCTGTTTTTCAGCTCAAAGCTGTAGCTGCCATCACGATCGGTTTGCTGTTTCAGCAATACCTTTCCTGCCTGTTTAGGATCCTTTACGGTTAAGGCCACACCGGCTAAGGGCTGGTTGCTGCTGCAGTCTGTAACCAAACCTGTTACGTATTGCGCGTTATCCTGGCGCACGGCAAAAAGCTCAAGGCAGCAATCTGTTGCCCTGTCGGAGCTTAGCCAGCCGGTATTCCACAGGTTATCTTCATCGGTACTAATAAAATACAGGTCGTCTTTGGAAGAGTTAATAGGCTTGCCGGCATTTACAGGCTTATTCCAGTTGGATAGCTGGAAATCTCCCTTCGCCGAAAAAATATCGTATCCTCCCATACCCACATGACCATTGCTCGAAAACAAAAGCGTTCTGCTGGTTTGATGATAGGAGGGAGCGGTTTCATCTCCTGCAGTGTTCACTATATTACCCGCATTGGTAACCAGTAAGGCATTAAAATTACTGTCTAAGGCAGCATACCATATATCGTATTTACCAATGCTTCCTTTACGGTTGGAGGAAAATAAAAGATATTTTCCGTCTGTAGTAATAAAGGGCTGCGCACTGTTCGATCCTTCCATATTTACCGGTTCGGGTAAAGGCACAGGTTTTGTCCAGCCGGTGTCCGTTTTATCTGAACTGTAAATAGCTGACGTGGTAACGCCGTTGTTTATCATCCACCGGGTAAAGAACATTTTTTTCCCCTCTTTTGAAAAAGTAGCTAGCCCGTTATGAATACCCGGGGCTTCATCTATCGGAATCATTTTTTCTTTTCCGGTTATAGCATCTTCCCCGGCCACTTCATATAAGCGGGCAACAAACAGGTCGTTCGTTTTATCTTCATGCACAGCCGTGTAAACGGTATTGCCCGGCTGGGCGGCCATCAGGGCATAGGCAGAAGCATTTGCCGGCATGGGTTTGCGGGTAACAAAAAAGCCATCCCTTTCTTTTAATGATTGTTCTCTTATGAATTTAAGGTTTTCCAGCTCTTTATCTGCCCCCACCAGCAATTCATCCATAGTGGTATACGATTCACGGAAAGCGGTTATGGTATTAAAGGCTTCCTCGTATTTTTGATTGGCACGCAATGAAACGCCATACCAGTAAGGGCATGCGGGGTAAGCACTTTTAGAAAAGGACATGGCTTCCCTGTACCATTTTTCAGCCACGGTATAATTGTTGA
>CAYVEI010000119.1:0-14478 GCA_964450515.1 uncultured Terrimonas sp.
CAGAGGCTAATTTAATGCTGGGCAATATCGGAACATCAACAGATGATGCAACGGCGGGAACTGCCTTAGGTCAGCTGAATGCTGTACGGGTAAGGGCAGGTACTGCACGGGCGACAGCCATTACTATAGATTCCATTTTAAATGAGCAGGCAAGAGAATTGGCCTTCGAAGGTAAGCGGTTATATGTTTTGAAGCGTTTGGGTTTACTTTACAACTACATTGTTGATCACGCTGGATACGGAATGCCGGGAGATCTCAGCCCGGAGAATTCAACGGCAGGAGGTGCCAACAATACACCGGAGAAGCCATTGCCCTATAGAAATGATGCAAGGAGGGCTATGCAGCCACACATGGTTAACTGGCCAATACCCCGGGCAGAAATAAATTTACTGGGTCCTGGTTATCCGCAAAATACAGGATATTAATTGAATAGTTTTTGAAAAACCATAAGTAAGGTTGTAAGGGGCTGTCTCAAAAGTAAAATTTTAAGACAGCCCCAATTTTTTTATTTTTCTTTTATAGTTGCCGGCTGGTATTTTGTATATGGTACACTGGCGGCAAAAAACAAAAAAACAGCGCTTTCAGGCTGCTTTTTTCCTTAAATTCTGTGCGATTGCTAATAATCCGATTTCTATGGATACTTTTTTGTTGCCCTTGAGCAGGAAACGCCTGAACCCATGGTTGGATTTGATATTTGCGAAGACTGACTCCACATCCCACGGTCGTTTCTTTCTATATGCTATCCCTGTTTGAGAAGTTAGCCTTTGATGTGCTATTGCTTTAAGGTGGTTAAGATTGAAATTGATCTCTATGATCCTGTTGCCTTTTGATTTATGACATACTCCGTTTAGCGGACAACGTTCGCAATTAGCAGCCTGGTATTTTGTTAAGTGCTGTTCAAATCCGGCTGCTGTTGTTTTTGTATAGCTACCTATGTTTTGCATCGGCTGTCCCATTGGGCAATAGTAACAATCCTTATCCTGATTGTAATGTAGCTTAGATGGTGCAAAAGGATGCTTGTCCCGGTGGGCTGATGATTGCTCTTTGTCAAAGTAGCTGTATTTAACGTAACCTTCAATAGCATTATCCTGAAGGTACTGCAGGTTCTGTTCAGATCCATACCCTGCATCAGCGGTCACCACATCGGGGTACTGCTTATATTGTTCTTTATGCTGCTGTATGTGTGGAATAAATGTAGTTGTATCTCCCGGGGTCTGGTGGATGCTGTAATCAACTATATACTGATCGCTGCTTGATACCTGTACATTATAAGCCGGCTTAAGCTGACCGTTGAGCATGTGATCTTCCTTCATCCTCATAAAAGTGGCATCACCGTCAGTTTTGGAATAGCTATTACGTTCTCCCATTATTTTTTCCTGTATCTCATACTTATCAAGATTGGTAGGCCATGTCCTCTTAGCGTAGTTCAGCTTCTGCCTTACCTGTTTGGTTACCTGCTTATCTTTTAATGCCGCTTCTATCTTTTCTATTGTCTGGGTTACCTTTTGAGCATCTATCTTATCAAAAGTTGGCGGCTCCGGCTCATCCAGCTCCAGGGCAGCTACCTTCTGAGCATACTGCCAGAGCTCATCTAATTGTTTGATTATCTTTTCTTTATTTGTTTTTATACTATTACCCCATACAAAAGTGTATCTGTTGGCTACAGATTCTATTTTAGTGCCATCCACATACACTTCTTTAAGACTGATCAGACCGGCATCGACCAGCAATTGTACAATCTGAACAAATATACCTTTAAGTGTATCCTTCAGGCGTTGCCCCCGAAAACTGTTAAGGGTGTTGTGGTCTGGCTTGTTCATCCCGCTCAGCCACATAAAATGAATATTCTCTTTTAATGCCGCTTCCATTTTACGGCTGCTGTATATATTAGTAAGATAACTATATACCATGACCTTCAGCATCATTTTGGGATGATAGCTGGATGTTCCACCTCCTTTATATTGTTCCATCAAAAGTTTAAGGTCTATTTTTTCTACCACATCATTCACTACACGAACCGGGTGGTTTGCATCAATAAGCTCATCAAATGAAGGGGGAATAAGCAAGGCCTGGGTGGGAGAATAATCTTTAAATACAGGTTTTGCCATAGCTGTAATTTATATTCCAAATATAAGCAAAACCCTTTACTGTATTGACTTACATCCAATTTATTTATACAGCTCTTTTGTGGAAAACCAACCCCCTCATTTTGCTTTCCCCACAAAAAAAGAGGCTGCCCTTTTGAGACAGCCCCTTATATTTCATCAAATCGCCGCTTTTAAATTTAAATACTTCTTTTGATACGCCTTTGCCGTTAGTCCTGTGATAAGCCTAAATTGCCTGTTAAAATGTGAAATATTGTTATAGCCCGTACTGTATGCTATTTGACTGATGGTTTTGTTACTTGTGACCAGGAGTTTACATGCATTTGAAATTCTGACTTCATTTAAAAATTGGGAGAAAGTTTTATGTGTTCGGCTTTTAAAATAGCGACAAAAAGATGATTTGGAGAGATTTGAGAAAGCGGCTATTTCTTCAATTTTGATCTCGTCGGAATAGTTTTCCGTAATAAAATTCATGACTTTGTTTAACCTTTCGGTATCCAAAGAGCTGAAAGTGTTGGCGAGCCCAGGGCCGGATAATAGTTCATATTCTTCAGTTTCTGCAATTGCTTCAAGTGTTTTCAGGAATAATATTAATCTGTTAATACCTTTAGCGTTAACGACTTCTTTTACTAAGGTGGATATTTTTTTATGATCTTTTCCTCGGATTAACACACCTTGTCTACCTCGTGCGAAAAGTTGTTTAACCGATGATAGTTCAGGTAAATCAAAAAAGCCTTCTTTTAAAGCACCTTCGAGGAAATGAATCACATATACGTCCACAAAAAGGCTTTTATTTCCTTGATAAAAGTCATTATCGTTTTTCCATACGTGAGGTAAATTTGAACTGATAAACATTAAATCTCCATCATTAAAGTTTCCGATGTGGTTTCCCATAAACCGAATACCATAACTTTTTTCCACAAAGATAATTTCATATTCTGGATGATAATGCCATGGATAATCCATGTAAGGAGTTATTTCTCTTTTTACGGTAATTGAAGATGTGTAAGCAGAAGGTATCTTCTCAAGTTTAGGTTGCATAAAATGCGTTTATTGACCAAAATTGCAAAATATTGTTTTTTATAAAAAATAAAGTTTTCGTTATGAAAAGAGAAGTCCAGCATTGACGTAATAGGTGTTGGGGCTATTGCAACTAAGTATATCTTAGTACTAATTATTTTCAAGTTTCTCCGCACTTCCAACAGCGTTTGTATCAACATTTCCACCTTGCTTTTTCTGTGTTCGCAAAGTTGTAAATGCAGTGTCATATTTTGAGAAAATAGTAGTTTATGGAAGAATAATAATGCAATAGTTTTGTTTTCAAATATAATTTTTAAATAAAGTGGCCAAAGAATTAGCGTATTCTTTGAAAATGAAAAATCTTGGAGAAACATCATATCGTAGCGAAGATCAAATAAGAATGATATAACAAATGAAGAAGGCAAACCATAATATTTTTCTTCGCTTCGCGACCTTAATGGTGGGAGTTCCGACAGGTTGCTCTTTGACATATTTGTTCTACAAAGTGTCCTAGAGTGTATTCAAGCATTCTGACAAAGTGTTTAATATAACCGCAAATTAAGTATGCTCTTTTCTATTGCTCAAATTAATAATTAATTATGAGACTTGAACTGGATGACAAATACGATATCGACGGCTGTGCTTTCCTTAAAAGGCAATGTTTAGGCAAAAGCTGGAAATTCTTTTCCGGCTTCTTTTGAATATTCATTCTTTGATGAAGATGTCATTCCCTAAGTATTCATGTGCTTGGCGTGGGTAGTACTTTTCATGCTTTGAATATATTCATCGAGGGAATAGAGTTTCAAAATGTTATTATATCCAGAAAAACCATAATTGGGGCTTTTTGACATATTTTGCTTATTAGAGGGAAGTCAGTATGTTAATTATACTTAAGGAAGACGAAATGTGTCAAAAATGGAGGGAAGTATACTGTCACAACGGCTATGTTTTCTCTGATTGGCTATGTAGTTAGGAGCCGGAAAATTTTTCCGGCTCCTTTCAAATATTTCAATCATTGATAGGTAATCCAAAAGTTTGAAAAGCAGTGTTTCTCTCCATCGTAAATATCTCTTGGTTCAATATCGCGTTAACAATCGTAGCATTCCGGTAAGGTCCCATCCCTAAGCCTGGCAGTTTCTCCTGTTACTTGGCCGGAAATAATATCACCACTAATATTCATAATCACATCTGCCTGGTCTTTTCCATAGTCCTTTTTCAGTTGACTAAAATCCTGCACCCCTAAACAAGTAGCAACCTTGTTACTGCGGGCAGTCGCGATCAGGCTATCCATATTATTAAGGTAGATCGTTGGGAACTCATCAAATACCAGGCTGCATTTCAACTTTCCTTTTTTGTTGACCAGTTTGAGCAGCCTGTTCACATATAAGGATAACACGGCGCCATAGGTTTGTATTTTTTGTGGATTGTTTCCTACACACAGGATTTTTGGAGCTTCCGGGTTATTGATGTCCAGGCTAAAATCGTTGCCCGACAAAACATAATATAATTGTGGAGATGATAACCTTGCCATCGCTACTTTGGCAGAAGCAATTTGACCCTCCAATTGCTCCATCACATCGTGCAGATAGGCATTTACAAATGGGTTGATCAGCACTTCGATTTCTTTCTCCGTTCGAAGGACGGAAAACAATTTATCGTATTCCATCTGCATTAATTCTATAACGTGTGGCAGGGTGCAGAATTCCCCATCCCTGTATTTTCTTAAATACCAAATAATCGCGGTTAAAAAGTTAATGGGTGATTCCACAAAGAAATCTCCCTGGCGCTTAATCCACTCCCTGTTTAATCCCATTAATATAGTGCGGGAAGCTTCGGCCGCATCGGTAATATCCAGCATATTTTCCTTATCCAAAGGATTGCATCGGTGACTCCGGGATAGATCATCGAAATTGATCACATAAAATTTGGGTAGGGTAGGGTAACTGGCTTTATTTTTCAGGAAATGATTGTAAGCAATCACCGAAAGGTCATCGAACTTGAAGTCATACACAAACATGGCAAAACCTTTTGCCAGATGCTGGGTAATGACATGACGGATTACAAAATAGCTTTTGCCCGAACCTGGACTGCCCAGCACCAGTAATGAACGAAAGGGATTAATGATATTGATCCAGCTTTTGCGAACCTTTGCTTTTAGATGGTACGTCGCTGGCAGGTTAATCGAGTAGTCATTTTTGAGCAGCCGCTCTTCTTGTGGGAAGGTTTCATTTTCTTTGTTAAAAATGTCCTTATTATTAAGCTGCACTTGTATGATGCGCGATAGTAGCGTGCCGCCGGTTAATACCAGCATATATCCTATGCCGGTGAGTGTGATATAAATTACCGCGATATTTTCGATACCGGTCGTGAGCATAACGGACAGGTGGCTCGTAAAATAGATGACTAACCCCATGATGATATAAGCAAAACATGTCTTGTAATTCAGTCGCTGATCTTTACGGCCTCTGGCACCAATTAATGAAATAAACAGGAATCCAATGGCGAATAACTTTGATGTGATAAACTTGTCAAATAATCCGGTCTTTTTGATATTTCCCATGAGGCGGTCAGTCAGGTCCACGCTTAACCCCCAAGCCTCAAATCCCCGGTAACAGTAATAGTAAAAATGAAGGCAAAGTATTACCATACTGATTACTCTGGTCATATCCAGGATCTTTCTCAAACCCAGTTCATTCTCTCCTGTATTCATAACCCCTTTTTTTAAATAATTACATGGACATCCGCTTCCGCTTTTTCTTTTTCCTTGGCTTTAATTGCGATGGTAAATAATCCGCCAATGGCAGGTTTTGCTTACTTGCTTGCTGATGCTGTACAGCATCCCTTTGTTCTTTATTAAGATCATGTTTTTGGTCACCAGGGGGACCATTCTTTTGCTCAATTGCCATATTGAGATTAGCGTTTCTTTCAGTTAACAATTCCTTTTGTTGTCCGCATTTTTCAAGGATAGCTTTAGCACTGTATTCCTTACCCAGGTCGCTTCCGTTGAACACGGATTTTGTTTTATGATCTACATAGGTTATTCCATAAATGCTGCCTTGTTTTCCGATTCGTAGCACGGTTCTTATATTTTCTTTCTCCAGTGCTTTTGTAAATGCGGCTATACTGTCTGGTTGCTTGTTCAAGGTCCAGGCAATTTCTGTTTGTATTCTTTTGCGGTGAGGTGAGCGGAGAACCTCGTTTTCGGCAAACTTCTGTTGGAGGTTGGCAAGCGTAGGCTTCATAGAAAAGGAGCTCGCTTTTTGTGGTATACCAACCTTATTTCCCTGCTCATCCAGTATGCGGAAGGTTAGACCATTGTGCTTATAAATGCGCGAACCTTCCTGCCCCCGGTCGGCTGTTATATTATATAATTGGAGTACGGCATTTAATTCCGGCAAGGAGGTGAATTTGTACTGGTTTATAACGCCACCCAGCACATTGGCTATTGCGGTTCGGGTGGCAGATTTGCCATAGACTACCTTCCTGGCATCAATGGACTTTAAGTTTTCGGTGTTGGCTTTTTTGCGGTCATCCGCTTTTATCAAGCCAAATGTTTTCTCAATTTCCTTTCGGGCGTTTTCGGACTGGTTGCGTCCCATATTATGCATAGAAATCCGCCTGCCGTCATTTTGGATATTGGTACTCACGATATGAATGTGAGGATGACCACTATCGTGATGCCGGTAAACCAGGTAGGGCTGGTTGCCAAAACCTATTTTTTGCATATAGCAATCGGCTATGTCCACCATTTTTTCATTGGAAATTTTCTCCGAAGGATCGAAATTAAGAGAGACGTGCAGGGTGTTGGTTTGGGTTCTTTCATTAAGCGAAATCAGGCTTTCAAAGCGGTTGATTTTATCGTGAAAATTCATCTGGTTTGCCTCCTTTAAAAAGCCCTCGGAGGATAGTAGCTCTGCCTTCCCCTGCTGCACTTTTTGTTCGTTATAATTCAGTGCCCTGGAGATGTTTTTACTGGTGTTTATTCTTGCGACCATTTGTCTGCGAATTGAGCGATTTTAGAATTGATTTCATCCATCTTTTTAAAGAAGAATTGTTTACTGTGTTCATTCAGTAAAGCCCAGGTTTTGATGTCGGGTATTTGATCCATGGTGTGCAGTTTTTTCACGGATTGATTGAAGTTATTGCCAATGGATTTCAGTTCGTTTTTCAGCAAAATGATCTCTGCCACAAAGTCATCAAAGGATTGATTCCGGGTATATACCGTGATCGGTTTATCTAAAAGAATACTGCGGACGTATTCACTCAATTTGCGTTTTGTGGATCGGGAAAAGCCGGTATGGATTTTCTTGTATTCTGTCTCTGTTAGCCGTAGATGCAGCCATTTGTCTCTAATCCTTCTTGCTTCACTCATCACAATTCCATTTAGTCTTCCAATCAAAAAACATCTTTTACCATCCCCCACGACTCCGGAGTAAGGGGGTGAAATGCCCCGGTTGTGATACAACCGTACATTTCACCGGGTGCGGATAAAGGCACCCTAAAGCCTACCCTTATATTCAAGAGTTTGAATAATTTCATCGCTAATAATTTTCCGGGTTTTATCAGTTTTTTCGATTTTCATTTAAATTCCTGAAGTCATATACTATTCATTGCAGGTGAACCAGGAGGTTTTTTCCCCAGTTGAACATGCCATTCATTAAGGTCTTTATGGTTTTTATATAGACTGTTTTCATTGATATAGCGAGCGCTTAAAGTCAATGCATATCGACTGCAATTTTGTCCGGCTGGGTCATTGTCCAGGAAGAGGTGAATGCGGTCGTGCTGCTCTAAAAATGGCCTGGCAGATTCAAAAAAAGATAGGGAGTTAAGAATGCAAAAATCCATCGGTTCGTTTACCGAATTTTGAAGAATGACTGAACAGGAAAGAAAGTCAAAAAAGCCCTCGAAAACTGCAACCGACATACTCTCATTTTGTATGGTGGTTATGCCCTTCGGACTACTGCTGCATTTGAAGAAAGAGTTTCTCAATTCATAGCCGCCCCGGTCGTTCAAAAAGCCAATGGAGTGATGGGTCTTGTCGTATAGTTCAAAGGTTATTTCGCGGCAGTATTGAGTAGCAACTTCCAACGAAATATTTCTGCTAGCCAGGTACCTGATCAAGGTTAACGAGCTGATCGATTTTTCAGAAAGGATTCGTATTGTGTTCTTCGCAATTTCAGCCCTGTCTACTGTTGTGCAAATGCGGTTGGGAATGCGTGAACTTTGGGCAACAGATTGGAGAAATTCCCGGACGGAAAAGTTGTGATAACGGATGGCAAAATCGATGATGTTACCGCCCATTCCTAAGCCGTGATCATACCAACGGTTTATGCACCTGTTAACCTTAAAAGAGGCTTCATTTTCTGTTCTCAAAGGGGAGAGATACCAATAGTCCTGTCTTCTGATTTTAACGGGTTTATGTCCCAACCCTGATAAATAGCCTACTAAATCAATTTTCCTGGCATCGGTGCAGGAGAAATGTTGTTTACTGACTTCCATTCTCTTCCAATTTCAATTTCACAATCAGATCACTTGATGAAATTAAAACGAAGCGTTGATTTAATCTTATCCTCTTCAAATACTGAAGAGGATCAAAACTTTTTTACAATAGAGATGCAAGAAGAAAACTTTTCGTGAACTAAGCCCATTTCCGAAATAACCTGCTATAAAAATCAAGCACTTAATCCTGATAAAACGAAGCTGAAGTTGCAGAGGTCTCGTTCCACATCCTGGTAGCAACCCAGCCTTCACCGGGCGCTTTAAAAGCAAGATTTTTGGCAAAAAGAATACTACCGCAACAGAGCACCCGAACGGGCAGTAAAGCGAAGCGGAGGGCGTGTGGAGATTGTTTTTGCAAAACACAGGTGCCAGTCACGCAACAGGCGTGACGCAGATCTTGCTTTTAAAGCGAACGGTAGAAGATATTCGCGTAGCAAGGAGGGTGAACGAATTTCTACGAGGATTAAAAAATGCTCTTGAAGTAAAAAATAATAGAGGTATCATTAATTAGCCAAATTTAATTCAGTCCTGCTCTTGCTGGTTGTAATTTTACCCTGTTCAATAATAAATTCACGGCGCTTTTTATTTCTTAATTTTTGAAGAATATCACTGGGGTTTTAAGGTACAATAGGAATGGAAATTATTGTTTTATCTAAAATAGGAGATTATGGGAGTGGAGGTAGTGACGAGAGAAGACTTAGAGATGTTCCGTACGCAAATAGTTAATGATTTAAAACTTGCGATCTCACAATTAAAGCCTCCGGCAACTAACATCGAGGAAGGATATAAAACACTGCACGCCCGAAAAGTTCTTGGCTGCTCAGTGAATAAGTTGGTTTCTTTGCGGATAAATAGAAAACTGAGAACAAAAAAAATAGGCGGCACAATTTATTACAACAAGGAGGATATAAAGCGATTGTTAGAAGAAGGATATTGAAAATTAATTTTGGTGTAAGACTCGAAAGAGTCTTTTTTATTTGCTTATCAATGCTACAATTTTTACTTTTGCAATAAGCTCTTTTACGTTTTATAGTCAGTGAAGTAAATAGTGAGTTTTAATGATTTCTGATTTAAAATTGGCTGATAATTAATTATTTATAGTGAGGTTCGAATCCTGTCCTCCCGACGAAAAGGAGTCAGATCCTTTCAATCCTTGTAAATATTTAAAATTTACAAGGATTTTTTTTGTCCCTATGTCAAATAAAATCAAATCATATCAATATTCTGGTGAGTAAATCGGTGAGTACTTTAAGGCATAAAATTTGTACTCACCCAATAGCTCATAATCTATTGTAATCCATACAGTTGTGTTATTTTTTTTGACACATTTTGAGAGGATTCGAAATGGATTCGAAAGTGCGGACACTGGTAAAACGTGAAGATGGAAATCAAATCATTTCAAAACCTTTTAAAAAAAACTTATGGACACAACCACTTTTGGCGTCAGCTGGAGCCTTTTCCGCCACGGAATGACCGAAAACAGGGGCTTTTTTCACAACCTTGACAACTTTATGACCCAACCGCTTAAAGTCGCTTAAAGCAGGCCCCGCGCGGCCACTTGTCCAAAGCCGGTTTCCGTCCATTTTATTCCCGTCAATCCGTTTCGGACAACAGGCTGCGGGATCTTGTGATGTCATTATTGGATTTACCTCCCATCAATCCGTTCAGATATTGGACATAATGGACACTAAGCAATCTAGCAATGGCTTAAATATTCCTGCCGTTTATGTATGATATAAAAACGAATGAAACGCTATTTGATAAGATGAGTAATAGGAAGGTGAAACTGCTGCCCAGTTAAAATAAAACGACAGGCAGATTAGAAGTATCCATTCATTTTTATCATATTATCAAGGTTGTCTTCTACAGTTGTATCTTTTACGCTGCGTAAAAATTCCTTGCTTCCTTCTTTAACTACTATAACATAAGCTCCCCTTTTCCAAGAAGCGGTTTGGTAATTCCATTTCAAAGTCATAATAGTCTTATTTGCTTTTAATAACAGTATTACCGCTGCTTCAGATGTCTTTTTGCCAGATTCAAAATGCGTGGGAGTATTCAAATGCAAAAAGACATCTGTAATTATTCCGGTACCTGTTTTCCATACACCGGTAATAAAATAATTTGGAGGAACTGCCATAAATTAAAATTTTATTATTGATTGAATATTTCTTTAATATATCTTGGGTTTTCCTCAATTCTCTCAATATCACTGTATACTTGCTCAGCTAAATAATTTCTTTGTGTACTGCTTAATTTTGAATTAAGGTTATTGTTTGAATTAGTAGTATCTAAATAATTACATTGTTGTATTTTTCTTGCAATAAAATTCATACTGTTGAGCAAATTTTCAGTATCAGAAAAATGTACACCAAATCGGTTCTCTGAAAGTGCATCAACAACACATTGGTCAATAATTACGCTTGGTAATTCTATGTCATTTCTTACTTTGTAAGTTTTCAAAAGTTTTATTACTCTTCTGGCCTCAGGTTTATTTACTGTAATTTTTTTTTGTACGCCAATGTTTGTTTTGAAAGAACTTCCTTTTTGCCATGCCCAATCGGGTCTTACATATAAATTAAGCTCCTTAGTAACTTTATAGTCACCAACTTCTCTGCCAGGCACAATATCAAAATGTATAGGAAGGCAATTATGCTCAAATGTTAAACCTATAGCCTTTGTCTGCTTAGTTACCACAGCTTTATGTCCGAATTGTGCTTGCAAACAATCATAAACATGATAGTACATTTCTGCAAGAGTAGAATAACTATTATTCCGGAATGCTAATACTATATCTAAATCACTATTAGAAGCAATTGCTGTACGTTTAAAAAATGAACCGGCATCTTCTGCCTTACAGATAAGTCTCGATTCAAATTTTCTATTCAGCCATTCTTTTATCTCAGCTTTGTAAGAAAGATATTTTTTCAGAAGAAGTGGGTCAGATTTCAAATTCTCTTCCGACAATACCTTCTTTAAATACTCATCAGAATTAAAAGGATGTTTAGCTTCTTCAGATAATTTAGCCTGGTAGGCTAAATATCCTGCACCTGCACCAATAGCACTACCAATCAAAGCATTTTTTAGAGTTCGCTTACCATTGTAAGATTCCCACGCAAAGGGCTTCCTATCCATCAAATGCTCTAACCATTGCAATAAAATATCTACACCGGCCATGCCGGCAAAACCAATCAAAGCCCCTTTTGTAACATATTGTTCTTTTCTTCTCATGATTTTTATTTAAGGATGTTCACCACCACCAAGCCAATCACCTGTTACATGCCATACTTCGTAATGGTATAACCACAATGAGGTCCACGGCACAATAGTAGCACTCAAAAAATCTGAAAATTTAAACTCATTGTATCTTGGTTGATATAGGCAAAGTTTATCGCCTGGATAAACATGCGGGATATCTTCTCCTTTAAAGTTTTTTACCAATACAGGCTTCAAAATATTTACGATAGGGCGTTTTCGAAAATGATAGATTATTTCAATCGTATATACATCACTGCGTGAAGTTGGCTGTAATTCACCCTCTATCCAAAGGGAATTCTTTTCAACACTCGTAGTGAAATTGATATAGTTACGTTTGATGGATGCCATCTGTTCAATAATCGTTTTGTCCCTTATTTTTAATCCGTAAATCATTTGCCTCCAAAAAATGTATTGGCTTTAATTGTTGATGTAGCTGCAGCACCAAGCGAACTCAGAATGCCTGATTTTCTTTCGATACCAAGCTGATTGTTTTTTCTATAAGTCTCAAGCATATTTGTTTGTTCTGTTTGAGCCTTAATGACCAAATCATCACCAAATAGGCCTTTTAAAATTCTACTTTCATTTAGTAAGCCTTGCTTCTTTTTAAGTGATTGCCATTCGTTATACAGGTGCTGACAGAATTGCTTAAATGCTGTATAATATTCAGGTTCCCGTTCCCACTTGTCAGTAAAATCTTCCTGCTCATTTACGGGATTATAAACTTTAATACGGGATGGAATTTTTGCAACCTGATTTTGTATTGTAGTAATGATATTATCTACAGTGTCAAAAATGCTATCCTCACCATTATAGAATCTTCCGGCAATGGTTGTTAATATAATGCTCGAAGTTTTATAAGTATCATCTTTTTGAAAATAGATATCCCTGTAGCGTTTGATAAGTTGTACTCCACGTTGCAAAGGCTTTTTGTTTTGAAAATTATCAGCAGGTAAGTTTTCCGCTCTCAAAGCCTTCTCAAGCAAGCTCTCTTTAACAAGATTGGCTCTTTCCATAAACCAATTTGCATACCCTCTTGGGTTACTGCTAACCCAGGTTCCCAGTTCTTTATCCGGTACCTTTAATCTGTTGTCGTCCCATGCAAACTCTTGAACACCCGGAAGAATATCCATGTGAAAGTCGCCTGCGTAATTTAGCCTTATACACCTGTTTTTTGTTTCCATCATAGACTTATAGGTCTCATGTTCTTCCAGCCGTCTTTTTAATTCAGCATAAATTCTTGCAGGGGTGTGAGTATTAAGTAATGATGTTAGATGGATAGCAATATCCAGGTCGAACTCATCCTTACCTATCGGTTTTACAGTAGTAAGAATTCTTACTGAACCATGAGGATAAACATCATACTTGTAAGGCTTGAAAATTTTTTCATCACTTTCTATCCAGTCTTTTACAGCTTCATAATGCTTTTTCATCCGTTCGTATCTGGACTTATCTAATTGCACAGATTCTGCCATCTTATCAAGCAAATCATCTATTTGTGTTCTCGGGTCTTGTAACGTAATCATTTCGGTAAAATTTTAAATGTATGGGGAAGAATTACATATCCCTTGTTCGATGCTCTTTTTCTTATTTCTTCAGGAGTAGCGAATAATATTTCTGTTTCATTATTTTGCAAATCACTAATTGCTTTTCGTTGATTATCGTTTTCAGGGCGTAATTCAAAAATGTCAGCGTATCTAAGTTCATCACCAGGATATACAGGTGATTTTAGAACACCTTCAATATGCTTTCCAATAAACACATACTTTATATGTTTAAAAGCATCTTTAGGTAAAAGACCAGGCTCAAGTAATTCTTCACAAAATTCACGGCAGGGGTCCATCTCACGATTCTTCCTGCTTTCAAACCATTTTAAAAACTCTATTAAATTTTTTCTTTTCTTAATCATAATACGCAAATCATATTCGGTATCCTCATCTCTTGGTACATGATTGCAGGGTTCAATGCCTAACTTGTCAAACAATTCCCTGCTTTCTTCTTTTAAATATTTGTAAGCTCCGCCTACAGGTTGATAGCCGGGATTATCTTTTTTATGCCTTTTAATAAGGACATACTTTCCATTAACTTCTATTCTAAATAAATAAGCCACAGTAACTCTTACCGGTTGATTCCTTTTGAATATTTTAGTTTTCAGTACTCCCCAGTGTTTTTTATTTTCTACAATAAAAACTATGAATTCAATTATGCCTCCAACAACAAACCCAAGTGCTATCTTAAGAATAGTACTCCTAATCTCGGCGCTGGTAATGAATATGCAAGATATCAAGCCAAGAATGCCGATAATAAAACTGATTTTTCCTTTCATCTTCTGAACTTTTTTTATAAACCCACTGAATTAAGCAGCATTGTGTCTGCTTAATTCAGTGGGGATTTTTAGTTTAATTCTTGGTGTCTTTTGGCGGCACCGGGTCATTCCCGTAAGAGTCCTTGTCTCTAATCTTGCCATTAGTACCATGAATTACTACTTCCGATTTATTATTTTTTGCAATCGGAATAGCGGCTTTGATTGCCTGCTTTTGTGTGTCAGTTGGATATTACGGTCTATAGTTTACCAGAGATTTCAGTTCAAACTTTACCACCG
>CAYVEI010000120.1:0-2110 GCA_964450515.1 uncultured Terrimonas sp.
ATTAATGATATAGACCTGATCCATCTCTATCCTTTTGATGGTACCTGTAAAGCAGAAGAAATAACATTGCAGCCCACATTATTTCCCACCTGCTGCGATGAAGGCAATTTGTTTATTGGTTTAAAAGACCTGGAACCGGGCAGTAATGTAAATGTATTATTCCAGTTGGCGGAAGCCACTGCCGATTCCGAATCGGATATTGAAGAAGTAAACTGGTATTACTTGGACAATAATCAGTGGAAAATGCTTCGTAAAGGTTTTGAAGTGTTAGACGATGCTACAGATGGATTAACCACTTCGGGTATTGTAAAATTTGCATTGCCTGAAAACATGACAAAGGATAATACTGTTCTGCCGAAAGCGCTGCACTGGATTAGAGCTTCTGTTTCAAAAAATAGTAAAACGGTGTGCGAAACGATGGGTATATATACCCAGGCTATCCGCGCTACTTTCACTAATGAGGAGGGAAATGATAAACTGCGCCTTTCTAAGTCATTGGCTGCCGGAGCCATATCCAGGCTGAATGAAGCCGATGCCAGTATTAAAAAATTAAGCCAGCCTTTTGATTCTTTTGGGGGCCGGGTACCGGAAGCCGAAGGACATTTTTATGTGCGGATAAGCGAATTGCTGCGCCACAAAGGAAGAGCGATACAAAAATTCGATTATGAGCGGTTGGTATTAGAAGCCTTTCCCCAATTGTTTAAGGTAAAATGCATCAATCACAGTTTCGCATTGAATGCGCATGAGTATAAAAATGATTTTCCCATTGCGCCCGGCTATGTGCTGCTTGCCGTTATTCCGGATTTAAACCAGCTAAAAGCCGCCCGGTCTTTTGAGCCGCGGGTTCCGGTAAGCATGCTCGGTGATATACAGGAATATTGTAAAAAACGCAGCTCGCCTTTTGTGCGCTTCCGGGCCATGAATCCGCGATACGAAAAAGTACATTTTTGTTTAAAAGTAAAACTGATTGCAGGTAAAGATGAAAATTATTATAAGGAAAAGCTAAAGCAGAACATGCGTGAGTTTCTTGCACCCTGGGCAGTTGGCGAATATGATAAACTCAGGTTTGGCCAATGTGTGGGACGTTCAGAAATTATCCGGTTCTTAGAAACAAGGGATTATGTGGATTATGTTATTGACCTGCTCATGCGGCATGATGATGATCCCTGGCCCGATAAAACAAAAGAAGAAGAGCTGGTGAAGCCGGTATGCCCTAAAACACCCCGCAGCATTTTAATTGCCGGCGATATAGATGTGTGCATTCCGGGGATGGATTGCGAAGAATGGGGCCGGTGTTTTGATGTGCAGGGGCAGGAGGTGAATTGTTGTGATAATAAAAAAATACCTGTTGCTGATTATTGTAAAGATGATGTGGTAATAGGGTAAAAAATATTGGGATGGCAGGTGATCAGGAAAATATGGTTATCAGTAAAAATAATTCGGGGTTTCCCGGTTACTTAGATTTTGATAAGCTAAGGACGGAAGGCATTGATTACCTCGGAAAACTGAGCGGCAAAATATGGACAGACCACAATGTGCACGATCCTGGCATCACCATCCTGGAAATGCTTTGCTATGCATTGCTTGATTTGGGGTATCGCACCAACCTGCCTGTAGAAGATTTGCTCACCCGCAATCCGGAAGACAAATCAACAGACAATAATTTTTTTACCCCGGCGCAAATACTTGCCTGTAACCCGCTTACCATTACCGATTTCAGAAAGCTGCTGATAGATATAGAAGGCGTTAAGAATGCCTGGTTAGAAACAGCCACAGATCAGAAAGATTTTTGCCGTCCACGCTGGCAGGAAGACCCTGCGGGCGGTAATGCCGGCAACAATGAACGTGATGAGCCGTGTATTGATTTTCTTAATGGATTATACCACATATATATTGACCTGGAAAATGAAGTTGAAGAGAAAATAAAAGACGATCCGGAAGAAAAGGAAAAATTTGAAGCTAAAATTAAAGATGCCCTGATGGCGCATCGTAATCTCTGCGAAGATTTTATTGATATTTATTTTTTATGCAAACAGGAAACAGGCGTTTGCGCTGATATAGAGCTGGAAGATAATGCAGATGTTGAAAAAGCATATATTGATATAGTTGA
>CAYVEI010000120.1:2210-14388 GCA_964450515.1 uncultured Terrimonas sp.
TGAAAGCAATGCAAACGCTTTGGGCACAGCCGGTACTATACTGGTATTGCCTGTAGATAAAATGAAATTACTGGAGCTTAAAGATAACGATAAGCTAAAAACCTTATCTCCCGGCGATTTTGAACCCTACACTTTTAGCACAATGGCTGAGCAGGATACGGCCATCAGCCAGTTGAAGAACGACCTGGTGTTTGATCAGCATGAATGTGTGTATGTTACTGCAGCCGATGGTTGTATTTACTATTATATGCTAACCAGCTCTGATGAAATGGCGCTGGTGAGCAAAAAATATTTTAGCAACTTACAGGAGGCTGCTGAAAATGCCGCTTCACTAAAGTACATTGGAACATTCAGTGAAAACTACCGCTCCTTTGTTACTGCTGCCGGGAATTTTTCATTCGATATAGAGCTTAACCTGCTCACATTCGAAAAATACCTGCAACTCATTGTTGAAAACGGGGAATTATTTTCTCAACGCCGGCAGCAGTTCTTAGATCACCTGCTTTCGAGGTTCGCCGAACAGTTTACGGATTATGCCCTGCTGTCTTTTGGCTTCTTAACAGATCAGCAATTGCCGGGGGCCGTTATAAAAGGGAAAGAAAATTTTTTGACCCATTATGATGACCTGAGCAGCAACAGGGGTAAAGCATACGATTATTTAGAAAATAACCGGCACAACGGAAATGTTTCCGGGTTCGAAAATAAAGTGAAAGCCATCAGTGGCATTGCTAACCGCAAACGTAGCCTCTGTAATTTTGAAGTAGCTGAATATGAAGAACAGTTTGAAGTGATATTAAAAATCGCCGGCACTTCCTGGTTCACCATAAATGAAAAATTTGACACCAGAGAAGAAGCACTGATGGCGGCCAAGGCCCTGTTCAGCGCATTGCCCGGTAAAAGCAATTATCGGCCTGAGTTTATTGAACATGACAATGCGTATAGGCTAACCCTGCATTACGCGCCAAACCGTTCAGCAGTTTTCCCGTTTCAATATGCTGCAAAAGAAGAGGCAATGGCTGTTGCCGGCAACATTACGGAACTGTTTATACCAAAAGATCCGGCTGCCGCAATATTTGAAAGCACCTATAAATATATTCCCCGATTAAATGATTCCAACGGGAAGCAGGTCCGCAGATCAGTGGCATTCTATCCGTCTGAAGAAGAAGCACGGAAAGCAGTATTGAAAACAATAACGAAAATTGACGACCGGAAAAAATGGGAATATGGTGAAGACGTTGCCCGTCTGGGCACATTGATTTATGATGTAAAAAACACCGGTGTCTTATCCTATATTAATGCAGATGCTTTTAAAATTGATGTCAATAACAGCATCGTTGGAAAACCTGATCAGTTTACCTATGATCTTTTGGATAAAGAAAATAATTTCAAATTTCAATCCGTAAATGAATTTAATGATGCTGCGGAAGCACTTGCAGATGCCGCTGCATTGTTAGGTTTATTAACCCGGGAACAGCACTATGAAATTTTCCGGAATGCTGCAACCGGTAAGTTTGCTATCCGGGTAGCAGATCAGGGAACCGTAAGGGCTGTTTGTATAATTGAAAACAATACTGAAGCAGAAGCGGAGCAGCTCAGGCTACTGATCCTGGACATTGTAAAAAAGAATCGTTATTTTATCGAAATAGAAAAAGAGCCCCATCGCTGGAAATTTAGTTATAGCCTGGGGTATGAAAAAAATAACCGGTATTTATTTTATAGTGTACGTGATTACACCAACCCGGAAGAAGCGCTTGCCGCCGCTACTTTATTTCATAATGCCTCCTCAACCTTACGCGTTGATGCAGTAAAGCATGAACTTTTTTTAGTGGCGCACAAAGATGATATAGCAATTGGTTCTGTAAAACGCATTGATGAAGAAGAACCTAAAGACATCATCAGGGCTAAAGCTGCTGTAGATAAGCTACTGCTGGAACAAAAGGAAATAAGTCGTCTTACGGAAAGTGCCAGCCCTGCGGCATTCTCTGATAGTGTGCGTGTAGACCCCGTTAGCGCGCAGGGACGGTTTGTATACCGGCTGATAGACAAAGACCATCCGCTTGCGTTTTATAGCCGTCCTTTTGCCGATAAAACCAGCGCCAGGCCGGATATAAAGCCATTGGCAAAGTTGTTTAAGTACGGCGCTGCCTATCTGCAGGTTTGCATGGGTGGCGATATCGTTAATAAAAGAAAAGATGAAGGCACAAAAATCACATGGTATCACTACCAGCTTAAATGCCTGAATCAATTTTATCCGTCGGGCCCTCTGGCAGGAAAACCGCTGATCCTTTTTGAAAGTACGCAAGGCTATCAAAACAGTGATGACGCGGAGAATGCATTTATCGAAAATTACCTGCTGCTGATACATAGGGCATCTGATCCGGTTAATTATGGAAAATCCATAAGCCTTGCAGAAACCGTTATTCATGATGCAAATGCTTATAGCAGTGCCGATAGTATTGTTTTTGTGCCCGCATCCACAAAAGATGCGCTGGGTGCTGCTGATAATATTGTTATAGCTGCAATGGTAAAAATGGCGCTCACTTATCCCATACGGCTGGTACAATATAAGTCAAAGACGTTTTACGAACTTTTTTCCTGTGAACAAAATCCCGGTGACCAAACCACTGCGGATAACTGTATTAAAAAAAATGAACCGTACGTATATTATTTCACATTGCTGTCTCCGGAGCAGGAGGCTGAAAAATGGCAGAGCGTAAAGTTCTATACCGGTGCCGGAGAAGCAAAGAAGGAATTTGATTTTTTTGTGATGCTGTTGTGGTACCAGGGCAACTACTACGCAGACTGTGATCATTGTGCGGGCGCCAAAACTGTTTACCGGGTATACCTCAGGGAAGTGCTTGCGGAAAGCGCTGAACGCTTTATCACGGAAGAGCAGGCCTGGGGTAAGGAAGGCGTGCAAAAGCTCATTTGTACTGCCCAAACTGAAAATGCTTTTCACACCTACAGGCGAAAAGAAGACTGCTGTTATTCATTTTATGTTGCCTGTGGCGAGGGTTTGGTTTATCATCCGTGTAAATATGACACGCCTCAAAAAAGAGATAATGCGTTAATCAAATTGTACCAGTCGCTAAAAGAAACCATGCAGCAAAAAGCATGGCAGGCTGAAGATAATGATAACGCAGTTGTATTGAGAAATGATGATGGAACCGCGTTTGCCGCTGTTGCTATTAATAGCAGGGACAACAATTGTATAAGCGACAGGATAACCGATTTAACCCGATATGTTGATTCAGCGCATCATTATAAGGAAGAGGAAGGAAGAATAGTTTTAAGGGATGATCAAAATGAAATCATTGCCGTTTCCCTGCAGAAAGATATGACGCTTACAGCATGGAAAGAAATGTTGCAGTTGTTCGTTTGCTATTATCCGGTAAAAAAAACCAAGGATGCAAAAGCCGGTGGCGATACTTACAGGTATTGTATAGAAATAAAGCTGCCCGGCTTCAATACCTGTAAAGAAGATATGACAGAAGAAAAGCCCTGTGGTTGCGGCAGTGAAGCCGGGGAAGATGAAGCATCCTGCTATATAGCATGGAAGGGAGATTGTTGTTACTCCACCTGCGCAGAAGCGGAGCTGGCATTGCAAACCATTATGCGGTTGCTGCTGAATTTTAGTTATTACCAGCCTGTATTTGACTGCGGATGCTATTCACATGGCATTGCCATTCAGTTTAGCAGGAATGCAGTAATAGCAGATGAAAATATTACCTGGTACTGGCAGGAAATGGCGGTCCGCAACTGGCATAGCAGTGAAATAGTAGCGGTTAACCCACAGTGTTATACAAATGCTGAAATGTCCTGCGAAGCAGTAGCCCGTGCAAAAGAGCTGATCAACAGTGAAGGCCTGCATGTTGTGGAACATATTTTGCTCCGCCCACGCTGCAATCCGGAAGATTGCCGTTGCGAACAATACAATAAGCAATGTGACAATGAAACAGGATGCCGTTTTGTGTGGCCGGTTCAGGATGATGATCCATGCACGGAGGAAAAAGATATTTGTTTTGTTCCGGGTGCCGACCGGTATTCTTTTATTGCTACCGTAGTATTGCCGGCCTGGCCGGAGCGTTTCCGTAAAAAAGAGAACAGGGCGTTGCTTGAAAACATATTATACCGCGAAGCCCCTGCACATATATTGCTGCGCATATTGTGGCTGGCGCCACACGATTTTTGCTGCTTTGAAACAAAATTCAAAAGCTGGGGTCACTGGCTGGCACAGAAGAAAAGCTGTACAGATGATTTTTCAGTATGTGATTTCCTTACTTTTTTGTTTGACCGGAATTATGAATGTTTGGATGATTGTATGGTTTGCCTGCCGTGCGAAGAGAATGTGCGGCAAGCCGAACCCTGTTTTGCTGAGGGAAATGGCAGGGAAGAAGAAAATAAATATTTGTCGCAGATCAATGAGCTCTATTGCTGGTACGATCAGCATTGCGATCAGTATGAATTTACTCCTTGTGTAAGAACAGAACCCCGCAACCCCAATATGCCCGGTACGCCGTTATTAAACATGGCAGGGCGTTCTGATGCAGTGATAGCGGAAGCGCAATCCGCGCCTGTCAGCATATCCGGAAAAGCTTTAGTAGAAAAGAAAACCGAAACGGGTTTGCCAGATAAGGATATTGCAAAACGGAAACGCCAGGTAATAAACAGCCGCCTCGCAAAATACAGAAAGGTTGCAGATAATATATTTGAAAAATCGGTCAATAATACCATCGCAGCCAAAGTACAGCGTTTCCTGTCGGACCCTCATCCTACCCGGGAAAGATTATCAAAACTGATTGTTGAAGTGCTACAAAACAAAGCGCCTGGGAAGCCGCTCACGAAGAAACAGGTGCGTGAGCTGCTGCAAACCGGTACCTGTTATTTTTTAGACAAGCTTTGTTTTAATGGTAAGGATAAAATTAAGTACCGCGAATTAAAAACGGTTTTTGAAAAGCTGCGAAAAGCAGAAACAGATATAAAGGCTTTATATGCTTACTGGAACTTTGCTGAAATAGCAATATTCCAGCCGGCGCTGAATGAAACCGTGTTAAACGACTTGTTTTTCCCAATATGAAATAACCTGTTATGCAACACATCATAAAAAAACAGATCATCAGCCTGGCGCTTCCCGGAAAAGCTGATGCCTTTGGTATACAGCAAGGTGTGAGCGAACATTACACGCGGGATGTTGTGCCGTTAATGGAAGATGTTTTTGACGGGTTGTCGGCCAAGGGTGAAATTATCCAAATAGATTATCTTGAAATTGACCTGGGCATTCTTTCTGAAAAAGAAGTGAATCAGGGTAAATGGAACGAAGCTATTCTTTCAAAAGTAAGGGAACAATTGTATCAGCAAATTAAAGCTAAACGGGAAGAGGAAAACACTAAACACGCCGGGGTGTCTTTCAACAGTTACAGGCAATGGTTATTTTATATGCAAAAGGGATATCTGCCCTGGAATGTTTTGCAGGTAAGCGATGCGTGGCATGAAAAGGTTTTGGAAATCTTAGCTGTTGATTTCGGGAGCGTATCTGAACTGAGGGGCATCATTAAACATCATCCTTTTGTAGTAAGAAGGATCGTTTTACAGCACAGCGAAATATTTTTACAGCAACTGCTTGCAATTTTAACCGCCGAAAATCAACAGGGCTTGCCAAAACTGGTGCAACAATTTTCTCTTCTGTTGGTATGGTTAAACAACGAAAATTTAACCGAAGCTAATCAAAAAGCTGCTATACAAAAGATATGGGAGCAGGTAGTACAGGTTGCTGCACAGGTTGAAAAAGCATTAACGCCGCTGCGGCTTGTTGAAAAATTTTTAGAAAGAGAACTAACCGGTTCAATTGTTGTTGAAAATATTATTACTACCCATGCCAGGGAACTGCGGGCTATTTTACCCATACTTAAAAAAATAATAGCTAATAATAAAACGCATCTTCCAACGCAAACTACCGATCCTATCATTGATCCTGCAACAATGGATACAAAAACAAATCAGGATATTTCTGCCGCAGAGGAAGAAGGCGTTTTTGTACAGCATGCCGGAATGGTACTGATCCACCCATTTATTTCGGCGCTCTTTAACCGATTGCAATGGGTGAACCAGGGAGCATTTAAAGACGAACGTTCCCGGCAAAAAGCGCTGTACCTTTTGCATTATGCTGCTACAGGTAGGGGGGAAGCGGAGGAATATGAATTGGTTGTTCCCAAAATACTATGCAACTGGCCATTGGCCAAGCCTGTGGAAAAAAATAGGGAATGGAGTAAAGCTGAATTAAATGAAGCAAATCGTATGCTGCAGGCCGCTATTGAACAATGGACGGTTTTACAGCATACTTCTCCGGATGGATTAAGGGAAGGCTTCCTGCAAAGGCGGGGAAAGTTTTTTACCAGGAACGATAAGCAATACCTGCAGGTAGAGCGCGGTGCATTAGATGTATTGTTAGATCGGCTGCCCTGGAACCTGGGGATCATTAAACTACCCTGGATGAAAGAGATGTTGTGGGTGGAGTGGAGGTGAGGGGACAGTGGTGAGTGGTAAGTGGTTTGAGGTGAGAAGTGAGAAGTGAGTGGTAATACATCGCCCCGGGTAGTATCCGCACTAACCGGAAAAATGAAATATAAATATGAAAACAGTTGAATCACAAACAGCATCGGTTGCCTCAGTTGCAAAGGCAAGTCAGCCCTTTTTTTCAAAGAACGGGGTGAATAATTTTTTTAGTAAAGCTGATACGGAACAGCCATCTTTTTTTAGCGCTTCTGCCGGACATGCTGTAAAAGGAAATGGTATTTTGCAAACCAAATTATCCATCGGCCAGCCCAACGATAAATACGAAAAGGAAGCCGATGAAATGGCAGATAAAGTGGTGCAACGATTGGCAAATCCTTCCGTGCAAACCAAATGTGCCCATTGCGAAGAAGAAGAAAAGAAAAATGCAATACAACGTAAATGTGCAGCGTGTGAGAAGGAAGAAGAACTACATGCTAAAGCTGAATCATCTCCCATACCAGCAGCATCACCGCATATTGAAAGCAGCTTAAATACCTCCAAAGGAAATGGTAATCCCTTGCCGGCAAATACAAAGGCACAATTTGAAAATTCTTTCGGAGCAGATTTTTCAAATGTAAGATTGCATACGGATAACAAAGCAGCAGAGATGAACAAGGATTTGAATGCACAGGCATTCACCTATGGCAGCAATATTTATTTTAACAATGGAAAATATAATCCGGATTCTTCAGGAGGCAAACATTTGCTGGCGCATGAGTTAACGCATGTGGTGCAGCAGGGGGGTACGGCTCAAAAGAATTTGAGCACTGCCAAAAGTGGTGATGGGAAAATCAGTCAAAGTAGAAATGGGTCAATACAGTGCCAAACGAATTTAACTGCAACACGGTTTTCCGGAAACAATATTTTAGAAAGCGTATTTGATGGAACAACTGTTGTGAGTACGCAAACCCATAGCAGAGGTACCCACGTGCGGCTTATACAGGAAGCACTATTGGCTTTAGGTTATACGCTCCCGCTGTTTGGCGCTGATGGCATATTTGGAAACGAAACAAAGGCTGCTGTGAGGCAGTTTCAGGTAGATAACGGGGCTGTACTTTTAGACGGTATTGTGGGTAGCGAAACCATGCGCAGATTGAATATGCAGGATAGAGGAGGTACTGTAGCTCCGGTTGGTCCATCACCTGCACCTGCTACAGGCGCTGTTTTTGCTGAGGAGCCTGCTGAAACATTTACCGGTTATGATAATTCCGTTGCACCCAATTGGTTGGTAGTACCGGTAAATGGAAGAAGGCATGCACAGGTTGCAGTGACGCCTGCCGCTGCTATTCCGGCCTACGTAAGTGATACGCCGGCAGTGGCTACAGTGCAGCGGACGGATACCGGTGTTGCAGTTACTGGTATTACCCGGGGAACTGCAAATATTACTGCAAGAGAGGGAGCAACGGTACTGGGTACATTGCGGGTAACGGTCAAGAATCAATTGAACCGGTCAGTTGCATTTCATTATGTATGCGATTCAAGAGCAGCAGCAGCAGGAGGCCCGCATTGTTCAAACGGAACACCGGATGCGGATACCATGCGCGCCCTGCTTAACCGTGTATGGCATTTACAGGCTAATATTTTATTTACCGGAGGAACTGCTCAAAACGTTGTTGTTGCCGGAGATTTGGGCCCATATGTTAATGACAATGGATTTGGCGGCGATGAAATGGCTATTGTGACTGCTTCTTCACCGGCACCCGCAGCATATAATGTATTTAGAGTATGGGAGGTTAGAATGAATCACGCAACTGTAAATAATGGGTTGAATAATGGAGCAAATACACTTTTAGGCGATGCACCTTGTGCAGATGGATTAGGGTTACCCCACGAAGCAGGTCACTCTTTGGGTCTTGGCCATCCAAGTGGATTTATTATGACTCCATGTGGTGGCCGCACAGACAGGCGGGTAAGCAAAGCAATGGTTGACATTGTAAATCCATGATGCCGTATTATGAATAAAATTTTCTTTCTGATAATTATAAACTGTATAGTCCTTGTCAATTCAGGTTGTACCGGCCTTAAAAACAAGCAAATGGAAGATGAAAAATTAAATAACAAAATGGGTGCTGTTTTAAAAAACAGGGAAATTATTTCAGAAGATGGAAAAGCAAGTTTTGTTGTACCTGAGGAATGGATAAAATGGCATAATGAAAATGAAACTTATCCAAACCTGCATTTATCAGTTCAGGAATTATCCACTGTAAAAAATGCAGAAGGGGAATGGGATAAAGAATTTGCCACCTACGTAAATTACTTATTGCCATTTGAAAATTGTTTTGCTCATGTAGGTGCAGAGGGCTGGGGTAGTAAGGGGTTAAGCTTTGCCGATTTGCAAGTGCGGGCTTATGTATTTAGAAGTACATTTTTTGATATCAGTAGCAATACATTCACGAAAAAGCTCAATGAACTGCCGGCTTTAATTAAAACAATAACACCATCGTATGCCTTTGAAAAAACCGGAGACTGGAAGCGGCTGCTTATTTCGTATCGCTGCACATTTATTGACTACAGTGCAGTTGCATTCATTGATTTTCGGGTAAAAAACTTTGATAAAAATGCACTCGTATTTGTATTTATGTTTACCGACCATACAAATCATACTATTGAAATGGATAACATTTTAAATTCTTCTACATTAAAGGACTGATGATACAAAGTATGTTGCTAACCACCGCCCTGGTTCGTGTTCGCACTAACCGGAAAAATAAATAGGAATATGAAAACGGCTGAACCAAAAACGGCAACTGTTGCCACGGTGCAAAAAGCAAACCAGCCCTTCTTTTCAAAGAAGGCAGAGGGAAGTTTTTTTGGTGAAAGCAGTATTGGTGATTCTGCTTTTTTTAAGCTAACGAATGACTTTAGTATTGGCGGTGTGGGTGCGATACAAAAAAAATGTACAGCATGCGGGCAGGAAGAAAACAGGATTCAGCGACAGGAAGAACCGGGACCAACAGAAACTAAACCAGCTTCACCGGATCCGAAGCAAGTGCCTGTGATCCCTCCAAAAAAATGGGCTGCCCGTGCCGGCAGATGCGTGACAGATCCTGCATTTCCTGATTTTGCATGCTTTGCCGGCCAGTTGAAATTAGATATTGATGAAAATATTTTAAACAATGCTCATCAGTTTTACCAGGCAGCCAATTTACACCCCGGCGATAATGAGCTCATGTGGAATACTTTTTTGAGATATGGAATAGGCGTTAACCTTTTGCAAACAAATTTTGGTTTCCTCGGTACGGGAAAAAAATGGGGGAATATACTTTCTTACGGTACCGGCATAGGCATGAAATCGTACCAGTTTATTAAAGATGGCGCGCTGAAATTAGATATACAAATACCTGTAGGAAAAGGAGTGCATCTCGATATAAAATTTGATTATAATACTAATCCCGTTAAGCCGGCAGATGAGAAAGTGAATACATCTATTGGTATATCGGGCCGCTTTTAAAGCAAAATAGCAGCATAGAAACTGCTATAACATCAATCAAAATTAGTAAGCCATGTCAGCCAATACTACAAAACCCATCGCCCTCCAATGGAACCAGCTAGCCTTAGAAGCTATCCGGTATTCCAAAACATCACCGCCATTAGCGGCGAGGGCATTGGCTATGCTGCATACCGCCATGTACAATGCATGGAGTGTGTATACCGATGGTGCGCTTAGCACCAGCACGGCTTTATACATAAAAATAAAGGATGATGAAAAATGCAGGAAGGATAACCGCCGGAAAGCGGTGAGCTATGCTGCTTACCGTGTGTTGGTGGAATTGTTTTGGCTGGCGTTGCCGGCACAAAACAAGGACATGTTTCGCGGGCTGATGCATGAACTGGATTACGATCCTGCTGATACATCCTTGGATATTACAATGCCGCAGGGTATCGGAAATATGATGGCCAAGCTGGTGATCGAATATCGCGCGGGCGATGGCTCTAATCCTTATGGAACGCTGCATATGCCATCCTGGAGCGATTATACCGGATATACACCCGTAAATGCCTGGGATAAAGTAAATGACCTGAACTGCTGGCAGCCTTTAAGAACAATGATCTCATCCGGACAATATAAAATACAGCAATTCCTTGTTCCGCACTGGGGACTGATACAGTCATTTTCGCTCACCTATAATGGACAGTTCAGACCTGAACCCCCTTTTAAAAAACACCAGTCGCAATTTAAAGATCAGGCAAGAGAAATACTAACCATCAGCGCAGAATTAACAGATAAACAAAAAGCTATTGCAGCATATTGGGCCGATGGCCCCGGTACTTATACTCCGGCAGGGCATTGGTGCGAAATTGCACAGTTCGTAGCCGTTAATAAAAAATATGGTGATTCCGATTGCATCAAATTATTTTTTGTGCTTTCTAATGCCCTGCTCGATGCATCCATTGCCTGCTGGGAATGCAGGCGCCGGTATAATTCGGTACGGCCGGTAACGGCAATACGGGAATTGTACCGCGGTAAAAATATACAGGCCTGGGGCGGGCCGCATAAAGGCAGGCAAACCATTAAAGGAGAAGAGTGGCAATCTTATATTGCCACACCAGCTTTCCCGGAACATGTTTCAGCGCACAGTACATTCAGCCGTGCTGCTGCCACCATACTGCAATACTATACCGGTAGTGATCAGTTTGGCGGCTGCACCGTTATTGAAAGAGGGTGTTCTGCAATTGAAAAAGGAACAGTACCAAAACAGGATATAACATTAGAATGGGACACTTTTACTGCAGCGGCAGAACAAGCAGGAAAATCAGGACTGTATGGCGGAACGCATTTTTCTAAGGGAGACAGGGATGGACAAAAGCTGGGAGCAGAAATTGGCAAATGTGTATGGGAAAAAGCATTGTTTTATTTTAATGATTAGGAAAGAAAAATTTAAATCTACCACATGTCTGTTATATCCATTGCCATTCAAAAAGGCGGTTCGGGAAAAACCACCACAGCCATTAACCTTGCGGCGGCGCTGCAGCAAATGGGCAAAACCGTATTGCTGCTTGATGCAGATCCGCAGGCCAATTTATCGCAGTCGCTGGGTGTGTTGGATGAACCTGAAAAAAATCTTTTCACGGAACTAAAAAAAGAAATTGCAGGTGAAAGCGGTGATCTGCAGCAGGCGATCATTCAAACTAAATCGGGCTTGCCCCTGGCGCCTTCTTCTATTGAACTGGCGGGCGCCGAGCTGGAGCTGGTAAGTGTGTACGGGCGTGAGCAGGTATTTAGCTGGCTGCTGGAGCCTTTAAAAAACAAATACAACTTCATTTTTATTGATTGTCCTCCGGCTATTGGTATGCTTACCGTAAATGCGCTGGTTGCCAGCGATTATGTATTGATGCCTCTGCAGGCCGAATTTTTGCCATTAAAAGGTTTGCGTAGCTTTATGCATCATTTCAAAGCTGTTAAAAGCAAATTAAACAGGAACCTCGAAGTGCTGGGATTTATACTTACCCGTTATGATGAACGCAAAACGATGAACCGGCAGGTATACCGGCAATTAGAACAGGAGTTTGGCGAAAAGGCATTTCATACCCATGTTCGTAATAATATTCAGTTGGCAAAAGCGCAGGAAGCAGGAACGGATATTTTTAGTTTCGACAAACATTCGCATGGCGCTGAAGATTATAA
>CAYVEI010000121.1:0-14290 GCA_964450515.1 uncultured Terrimonas sp.
ACGAAGCAAACGGCATCCTGATCTGTACGCCGGAATATGCTATGGGCATTCCCGGTAGTTTGAAGAACTTATTAGACTGGACCGTTTCTTCTTCCGATTTTTCAAACAAACCGGTAGTTGCGATAACGGCGTCTTCGCTGGGACAAAAGGCACACGCCTCTTTATTAGGTACGCTGAAGGTAATTGAAGCAAGGATTGACGAAAGCACACAACTGCTCATCTCCTTTATTAAAACAAAAGTGAATGACCGGCAGCAGATCACAGATGAAAATACATTAAAGGATGTGAGGAGAACAATGGATGCATTTATAGCCGTGCTAAACAATTAATATCTTTACAGCAAATTGGAGCTATAAAACAGCCGGTGATCTTTAACCACCTGCCTGCTTTTTTATTCCTGCTTTTATTTTTTTCGTAGCTTAGTTCTTTTGCATAACTAACAGCATAGCATATACGAATTTCCCTTACTTACATTTTAATCACATCAATGAAACGCAGAAATTTTATCGGATTGGGAACCGCTGCAGGCATAGCCGCAGGTTCGGCATCACTTCTTTCTTTTACAGAGAAGAATACTGCACAAAAAAAAGAAAAAAGATACCAGAAAGGAGTGAGCCCCTGGCCCATTTGCCTTGACACGGCTACCATACGCCCGGCATCGCTTACCGATAAGGTAAAGATAGCCGCCAAAGCCGGTTTCGATGCTATAGAACCCTGGGATGGTGAACTTGCGGAATACGAAAAGAATGGCGGTAATCTTAAAGATCTCGGCAAACAGATCAGAGATCTGGGCTTATTTGTGCCCAGTATTATTGGCTTATGGAATGCTTTGCCTCCTACAAAAGAATTATTTGATGCATCGCTCAAAGATACCCATCGCCGCATGCGGATGGCATCGGATATTGGCGCGCAGCATATCCAAACCATTCCCAATACCGTTGGAGAAAATTTTGACCGTAAATGGGTGGCCAACCGTTACCGGGATATTATTGAAATAGGGTTGAAAGAATACAACATATTACCCGCCCTGGTTTTTGTAAAATTCTTTCCGCTAAAAACACTGGGGCAGGCAGCGGGTATTGCCTTAGACGCCAATCATCCTAAAGCTATGGTTATCCCGGATGTATACCACATGTATATAAGTGAAGGCGGATTTGAAGGCCTTAAGCTGATGAAAGGAGATGCATTCGCTATTTTCCAGTTCAACGATGCACCAGCCACTCCTGCCTTGGCACAATTGGAAGATAAGCACAGGGTATATCCCGGCGATGGCATATTGCCACTCCCTTCTATTTTAAAGGATCTGAAAGGAACCGGCTTTAAAGGATGTGTGTCGCTTGAAATGTACAATCCCGAATACTGGAAGCAGGATCTTCAAACAGTTGCCGAAACCGGGCTCAGGAAAACACTTGAAGTAATACGGAAAGCAGGTGTATAAAAAGGAACGTGTTGGCTGCTTCGCCGAATGGGTTTCAGGTTGCATGTTCCAGGTTTCACGGTCTTATCCCGCTAGCTTGTAACTTGCACCCTGTAACCTGCAACTTGTAACCTGGGGCCCGCTATCGCCATTGTATCAACGCTGAGTTCAGCGCCTGCTCTACACGCCAGCGGGGCTTGTGAAAATATATCATGCCGTGGCCGGGCAGCATAATATCTGTATCTACTTTGGCAAAGCGCCGCAGCGATTCCGTATATATCTTTTTATCGAAATCAATAGACCCACCCCAGCCAAAATCGCCCACGAGCAAAGTGCCGATCACGTCGCCGCTGATCACCAGTTTTTTACCGGTCCATTCAAATAAAAAAGCGGTGCAGCCCATGCTGTGGCCGGGCAGGTGCATCACTTCCATTTCCACACCCAGCAGGCGGAGCTTCTCTCCGTCTTTCACTAACTGGTCAACCGTTACAGGCGTAAAAACTTTATGATACAAATAACCGCAGCAACGCTCATCACCCGAAGCCACGGCATCGGCGGTTTCACCAATAGCTACCAGCTTCACGCCCATCTTTTTAAGGATATGCGCTCCCCCGGCATGATCATAATGCGGGTGGGTGAGCACGCAATAACGGATATCGTTAGGCGCCAGATCCCAGTAGCGCATATTTTCAAATATCTGCTCCATGGTATCACCACAACCGCAGTCAAACATGATCAGCCCTTCAGCCGTTTTTAAAATATAGGAATTGCCATCATTCCACAACGCATCCTGGAGATCAAAGGTGATCCCGTTAATATCGCCACCCACCTGGAAAATATCTTTTAAAACCTGCATAGTTTTTATTTACAAAGAGAAGAATAATGTGGTTAAATACTGCATAAACGAAAAGTTTGGCACGCCGTTGTAAGGTAGTATAGAAAAAGAAGCCATGAAAAAGAAAAGATCGCAGCAAAAGCACGAAAAAACAAATCCATTAAAGAAAGAAGACATTCAGGCCAATCCTGATAGTCATATTGACCAGGATTTCCCGGGATTTCCGCATGCCCCGGCTAAAGAGGAGGTCATTCATCCAAAAACCAAAACAGAAAAAAAGACAGCCGCCCTGAAGCAGAAAGACGGAGAGAAATGATTATGCGCAGAAACCGAATTACATACAGGTTAGCTGAAGCCCGAAAAGCTGTAGTGATCAAAGGATCTGATTAAACTCCAGCCTTTCCCCATCGGGGCCCGCTATATTAAAGTACTTACACCCGTTTTGCCAGAAGCTTAAAAATACAGGCGCCGCTTCCATGATCGTGAATCCGCCGGACTTCAGCACGGTAAAAGCTTCATCAATATCAGGCACATCAAAAGCAATATGATCTATATGCCCGTTTTTAAGGTTGCGGATGTTTTCAAGCTCACTGCCGGGCAACTGGTATAATTCTATGATCACCTCTTCCCGCTTCATCATAATACAGGTACCGCTACCGCCATTATGCATAAAGGCAGCCTGCATTGCATTGGTAAAGCCCAACCGCTTATAGAATGCTTCCGATGCAATAATATTTGTAACCGGAATTCCAATATGTTGTATGGAGCGTATAGCAAGCCGAACGGGGGTTTCCATTATTCAGATATCTGGTTTAACTTCCTCTTTGTGAACCGGTATTGGTTTGTTTGCTAACAAAACCTGTGGCTTTAGGTTTTTGTATGAATTTGGATCCCTGGTTATTGGCAAGTCCGGCTTTTTTATTTCCCTTTTTCTTGCCCTTGTTGTTTTGTTGATTCAGCAATGACATAATGCTATGTTTTTTTATGAAGATACATCTTATCCCCCATTCCGGGCTTCCCGGGAAGTTAAAAATGCAACGCAACAGAAGACTGGAATAAAGACAGGGAATAATGTTATACCCGCATGGTATCGGGCAGCCAGTTTTTAACAGCCTGTTTAATAGCATCGGGAGACAGTCCTTCGCTTAATACGCGTTGCATAAGCGGAACCAGTTCTTCATCTGAAGCAAACCGCAGTGCAGCCAGTTGCTTAAAGCTTAGCTGGTTTTCAATACTTTCTAAACGTTGTTGTGTAAGCTGGTAGTAACGCAAACGAAGCTCCAGCCGCACTATGCGGTTCTGGGTGGTTAGCGCATAATGCTGCCTCATCATAAAGCTCAGCCAGCCGGTGATGAGAGTTAACAGCCCAACCATTATCCATAGCCATGTATTGTCTGTGCTGAGCCATATTCCACGGATGCTTATAAAAAGCAATAGTATAATAACCGGGTAAAAAACAAAATGATGCGGCGGGTAATAGCGCACATGATTGGAGTACTGCTGCGTTTTCATGTTTTTTTGTTGAATGATAGTAAGGCGCAAATTAGGTTTTTTTATTGCCGGTGAAATAAATAATAAGGAGCCATTTATTTTGCGGAAATTGTATATTTATTTCCTGGAGTATATGCGATCTTTATGGCGCCTCCGAATATACAAAGTGTTATAAACACCGGTAACCTTCATTTCTTTAAATCATTCATTATGTCATCCCGCCGCGTTTTTTTGCAAAAGCTATCTATCGGACTAAGTGCAGCAGCATTAACGCCGCTGTCATCCCCCGCTTCTGTTTTTCCTGATCTTAGAAAGCCCGGTAAGCAGCTTCGTGTAGCGCTGATGGGATTGGGCGGTTACGCCAATATTGTAGCGAGGGCAATGAAGGAATGCAAGCTGGCAACACTTACGGGTATTGTTACGGGAACACCTTCTAAAATAGCTACCTGGAAATCGGGCTACGGCATACCGGATAAAAACGTATACAGTTACGATACGCTTCATACCATCGCCAATAACCCTGATATAGACCTGGTATATGTTACCACACCCAATTCCCTGCATCATAAGCATGTACTGCAGGTAGCCGCCGCAGGTAAGCATGTTATTTGTGAAAAGCCTGTTGCCGATAATGCGCAGCAGGCAAGGGAAATGATTGCGGCCTGTAAAAAAGCAGGCGTTAAATTTTACGTGGGCTACCGGCTGCATTTTGAGCCGCATACCCGTGAGCTGGTAAGGATGCGCAAAGCCGGTGAATTTGGCAACATTATGCATGTAAATAATTATATGGGATTTAAGATCGGCGACCCCACCCAATGGCGGTTGAAAAAAGCGCTGGCCGGCGGAGGCGCTATGATGGACGTGGGCGTATATGCGCTTAATGGCGCCCGTTATGCTAGCGGTGAAGAGCCGGTTTGGGTAACTGCCCAGGAAAGCAAAACAGATATGGTGAAATTTGCCGAAGTAGATGAAACCGTTACTTTCCAGTTAGGCTTTCCCAGCGGCGTTATCGCTTCCTGCGGAACCACTTATAATTTTAATAATTACGAAAGACTTTACCTTATTGGCGACAAAGGATTTGCGGAGCTTAGCCCTGCGTTTGGCTACGGCCCCATCCAGGGCAAAACACATATTGGCCCTATGAACCAACCGCTGATCACCCACCAGGCAGCACAAATGGACGGGCTGGCCGATTGTATACTCAATGGTACGCCCGACCCGGGCATGACCGGCGAAGAAGGGCTGAAAGACATGGTAGTGGTTGATGCGGTTTATGAATCGTTGCGGAAAAATGGCGAAAAGATATATCTTGAAAAAAAGTAAAACCGCACTTAGGATGAAGTGCGGTTCAATTATTTGAAATCTGTCAGAGGCTGGAAAGTAACTATTATGCTTTTTTTAGGGGTACTGACTGGACTTCACGGTTTCTTTCAGGGGATAAACGGGATACGGTTTTTTCAGGTTGGCTTTGGCTTTTTCCTAAGTATCGGATCTTTCTTTCCGGGGATCAGTTTTCGGAACCGGGGACGGTTGTTCAGGGGATTGGGATTTCAGTTTTCATTGGGTTAACGTCATCAACTATAACAGTACAAATATGTAAAACATTAACCGGGCATGGAACTTATTTCGATTAAGTGATATTTTGTTTCGATTACAGGGGAAAAAGATTCGATAAGCACAATAGGGTTATAGGAACACAATAGAAAGAACTGTATGCCCTATGCATGTGATAAATATTCAGAAACAGAAACGATAACGAGCTGATTTTCATTCCCGAACATCCAAAATTCACATTATTTTAGATAGGCTTATGAATAAGTTTGTTATACTGATGCAGGGTTTGCTGCTATTGGCTGTTTATGGTTTTTCGCAGGAGGATTCCGCATCTTCCATAAAAAGGCAAATAAAATTGAAGCCGGGAGAGAAACATACTATGAGTATAATAAACGGTTCTTTGATAAGAATAGCCGCCTGTTAACAGACACATTAACGCTGAAAAAACTAAGTGGACTTGAAACGATACTTAAAATGAGCTATACCGTTTTAAAATAAGGAGCCGTGAACTGCATATAAAACAAAACCGGTTAAGCATCGCCTAACCGGTTCCATTTTTCCCCTACTATTCATTCACGCTACAATTTCCTGATCTTAATATTTTTGTACCACACTTCATTACCATGATCCTGCAGTACAATATGTCCTGACTTAAATTTGGCAAAATCTTCCAGGTCTTTAAACTTACTACCTGCTACCAGCTTGTTCCAGTTATCATCCCACAGGGTGGTTGATACCACTTTAGCTCCGTTTTGCCAAAGTTCAAGTTGTGCATTCTTTAGTTTAATTTCCACGCTATTCCATTCGCCTACGGGTTTTACATTTTCGGGCTTACTGGTAATCAGGTCGTACAAATCACCGGCGCGGTGTTTAATGATCTTTGCATCCGGGTGACCATCATTGTCTAATACCTGCATTTCAGGACCGGTGTAATGCGCATATTTGTATTTAGTATCTTCCTTTACCAGGAACATGATACCGCTGTTGCCATTGGGTGAAATCTTCCATTCGAGTTTTAATTCAAAATCGCCGAATATTTCATTGGTAATGGCATCTCCGCCGGCATCGCTGTTTTCTTTTTTACCCAGGTGAAATGCGCCATCTTCTACATTCCAGGCACTGCCCAACTGCGGTTTATTAAATGAGTGCCAGCCATTGGTGGTGGTTCCATCAAACAGCAGTTGCCAACCCTGCTTTTTTTCTTTTTTGGTAAGCGTATTGTCTTTTTGCTGGGCAAATGTATTATTCAATAAAGCGGTACCTGCCAGTAATAAACTTCCTAAAACTACGGTTCTGAAAATTTTCATAAAATTTATTTAAGAGTAAGAATGTATTTAACCATGGCTTCCACATCGTCATGCGCTAAAGAGGCGTGAGGCGGCATTGGTATCTCCCCCCAAACGCCAGAGCCCCCGTCAATTATTTTTTTCACCAGGTGGGCAATATCCGCTTCTTTGTATTTTTTAGCTACCTCCGCATAAGAGGGTCCAACCAGCTTATTGGTTTCAGTGTGGCAGGCAAGGCAATCCGAGCCCGCAATTAATGCTTTGCCGTCTTTTGCCGGCGCTGCTGCGGCAGGAGCGGCATTCGTAGCACCAGCCGCGGGGGAAGCAACCGCTGCCATTGCATGGCCTGCATCAATTTGTGGATTTACATTAATACTGATTGGCTTCTTCACTTCGGCCGGCCCGCTCCCACAGGCATAGCAGGCTGCAATGATGGAAAATATAGCTGCCACTTTTTTCATACTTACTTTTTTTAATGTCATCATATTGTCAAAATCAGGGCGTAAATATCCGAATAAATCCTACTCAAGCCCCAAAACCCTGCGATTAAATTTTTCATCGCTGCCTGTTCCGGCAAAATCGTCAAAGGCTTTTTCAGTTACCCTTATAATATGATTTTTAATAAACGGCGCTCCTTCGGCCGCACCTGTTTCGGGGTGTTTAATGGCACATTCCCATTCCAGCACTGCCCAGCCGGCATAATCATACGCCGCCAGTTTACTGAAAACAGATTTAAAATCAACCTGTCCGTCGCCTAAAGAGCGGAAGCGCCCGGCCCGTTGCACCCAGCCCTGGTATCCGCCATACACACCTTGTTTTCCGGTAGGGTTAAATTCCGCATCTTTTACATGAAACATGCGTATGCGTTCGTGGTAGTTATCAATATAATCCAAGTAATTCAAACATTGCAAAACGAAGTGACTGGGATCATACAGCAGGCAGGCACGGGGATGGTTGTTCACTTTCTCCAGGAACATTTCATACGAAATGCCATCGTGGAGGTCTTCTCCCGGATGTATTTCATAACACAGGTCTATCCCGTTTTCATCAAACACATTTAAAATAGGCAGCCAGCGATTGGCTAATTCCGTAAAGCCGGTTTCTACTAATCCTGCCGGACGCTGGGGCCAGGGATAAACCGTTTGCCACAGCAAAGCGCCACTAAAAGTACCATGCGCTTTCAGTTCCAGGTTTTGAGAAGCTTTGGCAGCATATTTTAACTGTTGCACCGCCCATTCGGTACGGGCTTTAGGGTTTCCGTGATAAGCTGCGGGTGCAAAGCCGTCAAATAAATCGTTATAAGCAGGGTGTACCGCTACTAACTGCCCCTGCAAATGAGAAGAAAGTTCGGTGATCTGCAATCCCGCTCCGTTTACTATACCTTTAATTTCATCGGCATAGGTTTTGCTTTCCGCTGCTTTCTGCAGGTCAATAATGCGACTATCCCATGTGGGGAGCTGAACGCCCACATAACCTAACCCTGCCGCCCACTCGCAAATAGCTTTTAAGTTATTAAAGGGTGGCTGATCGCCCAGGAACTGGGCGAGAAATATAGCTGGACCCTGGATATTTGTCATGATTGTAAAATTTGAAAAGAAATTATTAATTGGAGGTATAAGGTGTAGGGTATAGGGTTGTACGGCCTTATACCCTACGCCTTAAACCTTACACCGTGAATGCTGTCCATTTTTCGTTGCTCGCACCACTCTTTACCACATTATCTATAAAAGCCATTCCTCTTACGCCATCAGCTGCAGTTGGAAAATCCAGTACTTCTTCTGCAGGCTTTTGTCCGTCAATATGAGCAGATACCGTTAATGCAAAATTGCGGTAAATATTACCAAATGCTTCTAAGTATCCTTCGGGATGGCCGCCGGGTACACGGGTATTGTGTTTGGCATAATTACCCAAATAACCACCGCCCGTGCGATATATTTGTGTGGGCTGATCTAACCATTTTACCAATAGGGTATTGGGTTCCTGCTGTGCCCATTCCAGTCCTCCTTTTTCGCCATAGATCCTGATCTTAAGCGCATTTTCTTCACCCGCGGCTACCTGAGATGCCAGCAATGCACCAGCGGCCCCGTTATCAAACTTTAATAATACATTTCCATCATCATCCAAGGGTCTGCCTTCCACCATAATATTCAGATCGGCAGCTAATTTGGTAATTTTTAAACCGGTAATATATTCTGCCAAATGAGCGGCGTGCGTTCCGATGTCGCCCATGCAACCACTTTTGCCCGATTTGGAAGGATCAGTTCTCCAGGCCGCCTGCGCGTTACCTTCTCTTTCCGTAAGCCTGCTCAGCCATCCCTGGGGATACTCTACCCAAACTTTCCTTACTTTTCCCAGAACACCTTCTTTTATCATCTGCCTGGCCTGCTTAACCATAGGATAACCCGAGTAAGTATGCGTAAGGCATAATATCAATCCTGTTTCGGCTACTTTCTTTTGCAGTTGTTTAGCTTCATCAAGCGTAAATGTCATGGGTTTTTCAATTACCACATGAAATCCTTTGCTTAATGCAAGCATGGCAGGAGCAAAATGCGCGAAATTAGGTGTAACGATCGTTACAAAATCTATCCGCTTATCGGCCGGCATCTTGCTTTCTTTTTCCAGCATTTCTTCATAAGTAAAATAGGTCCTGTCTTCCGGTAAAAAAAGCGCTTTACCTGAGTCTGCGGCTATTTCCGGCCGAATACTCAAAGCGCCGCATGATAATTCTATAAGTCCGTCCATATTAGCGGCAATGCGGTGAACCGCACCGATGAAGGCATCCTTGCCTCCACCGATCATGCCCATTCGTAATTTTCTGTTCATGAAAAAAATATTAACGTATTAAAAAATCAGAAGAGGCTTAAAAATAAAACATTTACATTTACTGCCAACTTGTTTTTTATTAAACATTCGCTAACTTAACTATTATTTTGATTATGGCTGGTGCTTCATCACATCCCCGCAGGCGGGCTATTAAAAATATTGTTTTAGGTTCTCTTGCTATGAGTACGGCGCCGGGTGCGTTTGCCGGTAGTGCCGCCCGGGCAAAACCGGGGAAGCTGCGTAATAATATGAAAGGAAACATCAATCACTCCGTTTGCCGCTGGTGCTACGGGGGTATCCCGTTAGAGGAGTTTTGCATAGCAGTAAAGAAAATGGGTATTGCTGCTATTGATCTTGTTGGACCCAAAGACTGGCCCGTTTTGCAAAAGCACGGGCTATACTCCTCTATGTGTAATGGCGCTGAAATTAATCTCGAAGACGGGTGGAATCATACGGAATTTCATTCCACCCTCATAAAAAATTATGCAGAAATGATACCGCTTGTGGCTAAAGCGGGGTATAAGCAACTGATCTGTTTTAGCGGCAGCCGCAGGAATTTAGACGATGAAACCGGTTGGAAAAACTGTACTGAAGGATTGAAAAAAGTGATAGGTATTGCTGAAAAACATAAAGTAACCCTGGTAATGGAACTGCTCAACAGCAAGGTTGACCATAAAGATTACCAGTGCGATAAAACAGCATGGGGCGCGGAGCTGGCTAAACGAATAGGATCGGAAAATTTTAAGCTGCTTTATGATATTTATCATATGCAGATAGACGAAGGAGATGTGATCAGAACCATCAGGCAATATTATCCTTACCTTTCGCATTTTCACACGGGCGGGGTACCGGGCAGGAGAGAAATTAATGAAACACAGGAGTTGCACTACCCTGCCATTATGAAAGCTATTATTGACCTGGGTTTTAAAGGATATGTTGCACAGGAATTTATTCCAACACCTAAAGATGCAGAAGGCCAATTGGCTTCCCTGCAGGAGGGTATAGGTATATGTGATGTATAAACAGGATACCGGTATTTTTTAATACACGAATACGCTTTTAAACTAAAAGCAGCAGTATGCTAAAACAATTGAAGTGTTTCCCGCAAACACGGTAATTGACTGAAGCATGCTTTTCATAAATGCACTTACTACTACTAATGCTTAAAAACGATGTGCTATGCCCGATAATATTTATGATGCTATTGTAATAGGCTCAGGGATCAGTGGCGGATGGGCCGCCAAAGAGCTCACCGAAAAAGGACTGAAAGTGCTGATGCTGGAAAGAGGACGCAATATTGAGCATGTAAAAGATTATGTGAACGCCAATAAAGATCCATGGGAGTTCCCGCACAGGGGTGGGCGTACACAACAGATGATCAAAGATTACCCTGTACTAAAGCGCGACTACCCGCTGAATGAAACCAACTTAGATTACTGGTGCAGCGATAAAGACAATCCTTATACGGAAATAAAGCGCTTCGACTGGTTTCGCGGCTATCATGTGGGTGGCCGTTCCCTGATGTGGGGAAGGCAGAGCTACCGCCTCTCTGATCTGGACTTTGAAGCCAATGCAAAAGAAGGTATTGCTATAGACTGGCCGGTACGTTATAAAGAAATTGCACCATGGTACGACTATGCCGAACGTTTTGCCGGGATCAGCGGCTCTAAAGAAGGATTGCCTCAACTGCCTGACGGACAGTTTCTTCCACCCATGGAAATGACCTGTGTAGAAAAAGATGTTGCTGCACGTATCAAAGAAAAATTCGGCGGCAAACGGCATATGATCATAGGCCGTACAGCTAATATTACGGTGCCTTTTACCAACCAGGGAAGAGCCAGTTGCCAGTATCGCAACAAATGCTGGCTGGGGTGCCCTTATGGTGCGTATTTCAGCACACAATCGTCTACTTTGCCGGCGGCCATGAAAACCGGTAATCTTACACTCCGGCCCTGGAGCATTGTTACAAAAATTTTATACGATAAAGACAGGAAAAGGGCAACCGGCGTTGAAGTGCTTGATGGCGAAAACAACAAGACCTATACCTACAATGCCAAAATCATTTTCGTTAATGCTTCCGCGCTGAACAGCGCATGGATATTAATGAATTCTGCTACCGATATATGGCCCGATGGCTTAGGCAGCAGCAGCGGTGAACTGGGGCATAATATAATGGATCATCACCTGGGTGTTGGCGCCGGCGGACAGGTGGAGGGTTATGAAAACAAATATTATTTCGGACGCCGAGCCAATGGCGTGTATATTCCGCGTTACCGCAATTTCTTCGGAGATAAAAGAGATTACCTGCGTGGCTTCGGCTACCAGGGAGGTGGAAGCAGGGGTGGTTACAGCCGTTCGCCGGAAGAAATTTCTATTGGCGCCGGTCTTAAAGACGTACTTACCGAACCCGGGGGCTGGTCAATGTATATAGGCGGCTTTGGAGAAACATTGCCTTATCATGAAAACAGGATATACCTTGATAAAAATACGTATTCCGACAAGCTGGAACAGTTTAACGATCCCGTAACCGGTAAAGACCTGGGTATGCGCCCGGTGCCCGATAAAAATGGTAAGCAGCGTTTAGATAAATGGGGGCTGCCGGTACTGGCTTTTGATGTAGAATACAAGGAGAACGAAAAGAAAATGCGCAAAGACATGCTGAACGATGCCATTGAAATGCTGGAAGCGGCAGGCGTTAAAAATGTACAGGGCCGTGATGGTGATGGTACATTAGGAAGAGGCATACACGAAATGGGAACAGCCCGTATGGGTAAAGACCCTAAAACATCGGTACTGAACAAATGGAACCAGGTATGGGATGCGCCCAATGTATTTGTTACCGACGGGTCATTTATGACATCCGCCTCATGTGTAAATCCATCGCTGGGTTATATGGCTTTCACCGCCCGGGCAGCAGACCATGCCGTAAGTGAATTGAAAAAAGGAAACCTTTAATATATCATGCCAAACGACAGTACAAATATCAACAACAAAGCCGTAACCCAAAATACGTATGATGCCATAGTGGTAGGTTCGGGCATCAGCGGCGGATGGGCGGCTAAAGAACTTTGTGAAAAGGGTTTAAAAACGCTCGTGCTTGAAAGGGGAAGGAATGTTGAACACATTAAAGACTACACGGGCACCACGCTCAACCCCTGGGAACTGAAGCATCATGGCAGCCGCACGCAACAAGATAAAAAGGATAGTCCCATACAAAGTAAATGCTATGCCTACAACGAGGTATCGAAGCATTTTTTTGTGAATGATGAAGAGAACCCCTACGGCCAGGTAAAACCATTTGACTGGATAAGAGGCTACCACGTTGGCGGACGGTCGTTAACCTGGGGCAGGCAATGCTACCGCTGGAGTGATATAGATTTTGAAGCCAATGCCAAAGATGGTTATGGTGTGGATTGGCCCATACGTTATAAAGATATAGCACCCTGGTACGATTATGTAGAACCCTTTGTAGGCATAAGCGGATCCGCAGAAAGACTTCCGCAATTACCCGATGGAAAGTTTTTGCCTCCTATGGAAATGAACTGCTTAGAAAAGCATGTGGCGGAAAGAATCAGAAAAGAGTTTTCCGATGGCAGGAGAATGATCATTGGCCGGTCGGCCAACCACACCCAAAAAGTGGGCGACCGCGGTCCCTGCCAGTATAGAAATAAATGTCATGAAGGCTGCCCGTTCGGCGGCTATTTCAGCAGCAATTCGGCAACGCTCCCGGCGGCAAAAAAAACGGGGAACTTCACACTGCGTCCTTTCTCTATTGTTACGGAAGTTATTTACGATAAAGAAAGCAAACGCGCCAAAGGGATCAGGATCATTGACGCCGAAACCATGAAAACGGAAGAATATTTTGCCAGGATCATATTCCTTAACGCGTCTACGTTAGGTACGGCAACCATTTTACTTCATTCCACATCCGATGCATTTCCTAATGGTTTGGGCAACAGCAGCCAGCAGGTAGGCCATAATTTGATGGATCATCATTATGGCGTTGGCGCCGGCGGATCATTTGACGGATTCCAGGATCAGTATATCTATGGCAGGCGGCCGAACGGTATTTATATACCGCGTTTCCGCAATATCAGCGAAAAAACAAAACAAAGCGATTATGTGAGAGGCTTCGGCTACCAGGGCGGCGCTTCCAGAGGCAGACAATGGAGCGCCGACGGAGTTGGAGAAGAGCTAAAAGACCAGTTGCTGGAACCCGGTAACTGGAGCATGGGTATTGGCTCATGGGGAGAGCACTTGCCATATTATGAAAATAAAGCAACCCTCAATAAAGATAAAAAAGACAAATGGGGAATGCCCACGCTTGATATAGATTGCGAATTCAAAGCCAATGAGCTGGCGATGCGCAAAGACATGATGAACAGCGCCGCGGAAATGCTGGAAAAAGCGGGGTTGAAAAATGTAAACACTTACGACAGCATGCCTGCGCCTGGCTTCTGCATTCACGAAATGGGTACTGCCCGGATGGGACGCGACCCTAAAACCTCAGTATTGAACGGCTTTAATCAAATGCACGAAGTAAAAAACGTATTTATTACCGATGGCGCCTGTATGGCATCCTCCGCTTGCCAAAACCCTTCCATAACCTATATGGCATTAACGGCAAGAGCAGCGGATTATGCAGTAAAGGAGCTGAAGAAAGGGAATATTTAATGTGGAAATGAAAGCGGTCCGGTACGCAACAAAGGAAGCGTCAGACCGCGAATGAAATCGCAAAGCCCGAATATATAAAATTCGAAATCCGAAGCCTATCTGAAAGTTGAATACTGATAGCTCAATGCTGACAGCCGAAAGCCATAAGCTTAAAGAATAAATTATTTTTGATTACTTAAAATATCAATTATGAACAGACGCGAAGCCTTA
>CAYVEI010000122.1:0-14228 GCA_964450515.1 uncultured Terrimonas sp.
AAAACATTTGAAATGCTATAAAGGAGTTGGTATCCTTGCAGAAGCTACCATACGAATAACAGGGTTTTTTCTGTTTACGATAATTTCGATATGCTACTTATATAAGTAAGAATGAAGCTTTTTGTATGCGGAGAGTAAATATTAAATAAAAATTGAAAAAATAATTGTAAAATGAGATTACTTTTTTTCTTATTATTGATTTGTGCCTTATTCCCCAACAATAGTCAGGCACAATCTGATATTTTAATAGAAAACCCTCGTCTGGAGTACATGAAAGAGCCATTGGGGATTGATATAATTAATCCCAGGTTTAGTTGGGAGCTTTCTTCTTCCGGAAAAAGCAAAAAACAAAAGAATTACCAAATACTGGTTTCAACGGAGCTTTCAGATTTAAACGAAGACAAAGGTAGTATCTGGGATAGTAAAAAAATTGGTGATAACAATACAAATCAAATTAGTTATAAAGGGAAGCCCATAGAATCAAATACACTTTATTTCTGGAAGGTGCGTATATGGGACGAAAAAGGCAGGCGCTCAGAATGGAGCCAGATTGCCAGATTTTTGGTTGGCCCGCTTAATGCATCCGACTGGAGAGGGCAATGGATTGGAGAAAAAGAAGTTCCTGTATCAATAGATGATCAATATTATAATTACGAAGGATACAGGTCTTCACAGTCTTCCGATCCGGATAAGCGAAAATGGGTGGTGATTGATCTTGGGGCTGTTCAGCCTATTGATGCTATTAAGATTTATCCTATTTCTAAAAAAGAGTTTTTATTTCCAAAAAGATTTACAGTTGAAGTAGCTACGTCCTCCGGGTTTTCTGATGCTAAAGTGATTGCAGATGAATCGGAGAAGGATAATTTTGTTCAATCCGCTGAGTTTTACTTCAAGAAACTTTCATCAGGTGTACAGGGAAGATATGTGCGCTTAAATGTGACTGGCTTATCATTATTTGATAAGGAGAAAATGATATACGAGTTTGGTATATCAGAAATGGAAGCATTAAGTGATCATAAAAATGTTGCACTTAATAAATCCGTATCAGTATCGGATACAACGAAACTGGATTATGAATATCAGGCACAATGGATTACAGATGGCTTTATTAAGCCCGGTAATAAAAAAATTTATTCCGATCATATTCCTCCTTCTCCCTTACTGCGGAAAGAAATACAGATCAGTAAAAAAGTAAAAGCAGCTTTCTATTCAACTTCGGCATTGGGTGTGTATGAGGCTTATATTAATGGCATTAAAGTGGGCAATCAGGTGCTGGCGCCGGAGTTTACAGACTATGACAGCCATTTACAATTCCAGACCCACGAAGTAACAGACTTATTAAAGCAGGGTACCAATGCGTTGGGTGCAGAACTGGCGGATGGCTGGTATGCGGGAGCCCGGTGGTCGTTTCCGAATAGGGGTGGTTATGGCTTCTTTAGAAAATTCATTGGTCAGTTACTAATATTTTATGAAGATGGCACATCAGAAATAATTGGTACTGATAAGAGTTGGAAGATTCAGCCGCAGGGGCCTGTCAGACAAGCCGGGCAGTTTACCGGTGAAACCTATAACGCTGAATATGAGCAACCGGGCTGGAAAAATGTGGGTTATAACGACGCTCATTGGAAACCTGTATCGGTGTATCCCAACGAAAGGCACAATCTGGCAGCCCAAATGAATGAACCGCTGGCTATAATAAATGAACTAAAGCCCGTATCTGTTAATAAAATAGCACCAGGGAAATATATTTTTGATATGGGGCAAAACATGGTTGGCTGGGCCCGCCTGACTCTGCCTTATAACCCCGGTAAGCCAATACGTATTCGTTACGCAGAGTGGTTATATGAGGACGGAACTTTGTATGTAGATAACCTGCGTGCGGCTGTGCAAATTAATATTTATGAACCTGCAGATGAAAAGACAATTATTTACGAACCGAAGTTTACTTTTCACGGGTTTCGCTATGTTGAAGTGGATGGGTTATCATATGAGCCGGACTTGGATATTATTACTGCGAAGGTTATGGCTTCTTCTTCTCCAATTGTAAGCAGTTTTGAAACTTCTGATAAGTATCTGAATAAACTTTGGTCAAATATACGCTGGACACTGTGGGGAAACCTGCTTTCAATTCCAACGGATTGTCCTCAACGGGATGAACGGGAAGGGTGGATGGCAGATGCCCAGGTATTCTCACAAACAGCCATCTATAATCTTGATATGGCTGGTTTTTATACTAAATGGGCACGGGATATCAGAGATTCGCAGCTTGAAGATGGGCGTTTCCCGGATATTGCTCCCCATGACGGCACCTGGCGGGCATTCTTTAATGGTCCGGGATGGGCCGATGCCGGTAACATTATACCGTGGCAGGTTTATCAAAATTACAATGATACTAAAATTCTTGCTGATCAGTATGATGCCATGAAGAAGTTCGTGAACTTCAATCATAAAAATAATCCTGATTTGATTTGGAGAAATGTTCGTGGTAACGACTATAACGATTGGTTGAATGGCAACTGGATTGTGGCCAATGATTATCCTAAGGAAGGCGGAAGCGTTCCTAATGAAGTTTTTGCAACGGCTTATTTTGCGCTGTCAACACAAATACTTTCCGAATCAGCAAAGCTGCTAAATAGAAAAGAGGATTATACATACTATAGTAAGTTGGCAGCCGATATACGAAAAGCTTTTTTGGAAGCGTTTGTTTCGGAAGACGGAAAGATTAAAGGTGAAACACAAACAGGTTATGCCATCGCTTTACAGTTCGACCTGCTTCCGGTGGAGTTACGGGCCAAAGCCGCGGCTCATATGGCAGATGCTGTTAAAAAGTATGATGGTCGGATCTCTACAGGTATACACGGCACCTATATGCTAATGGATCAACTGGCAGTATATGGTTATACTGATGTGGCTTATAGCCTGTTGTTAAGTCGCCGTTTCCCTTCCTGGTTCTATTCTATAGATCAGGGGGCAACCACCATATGGGAACGTTGGGATGGCTATGTTGCCGGTCGCGGATTCCAGAACGCAGGAATGAACTCATTTAACCATGTGGCTATCGGGGCTGTAGGGGAATGGATGTATCGGCATGTTTTAGGTATTCAGCACGATGAAAGCCAGCCCGGCTTCCGTCATTTTTTTATAAAACCACTAACCGGAGCATCGCTGACATGGGCAAAGGGCAATTATCACAGCATCAATGGAGACATTAAGGTTTCCTGGATCAAAAATGAAAACACGTTTACACTCAATGTAGTAGTTCCGGTTAATACAACTGCAACAGTGATATTACCCAATAATAAAAAGCATAAGATAGGCTCAGGAGAATATAAATTTACCAGCCGGTCAGATTAAGAAGCTGAAAGATCAGCACTTCCGATCTGCTGCTTAAAATCTGTTTACTTTTTCGCGAAAATGAAAATGTAGCTTTTTATACCTGTAAGGTTTGTTGCATGGCAAAGTACTTACAGGTATTTTATTTTTGCCGCTATCGTATCCTGATCATCCTATATTCCCGATTGCTTATGTCATAAAAGCATAGAATTTGGATATTTTATTGGGAGTTTTGTCTCCAGTCGTTCGCTAATTTCACTCTACCAAACATTGATTTATTCACATCAACGATTGTAACGGTGTCCAGATGTCGCATGCAACAACTAAAATACTGTTATATATGATTTTGTTTAATTCAACATAAGCATTCGGTACTGCTTTAACAACACGCGATCTATATTAATATTTCTACCATCATTTGTTAAATACTGCCATATTATGAACAAACTTTTGCTTGTGTATAAGTATACAAAGGCTACTTTGTACAAAAAGACTTACAGCTTTATTCCACTCATTGCTTTCATTATTATTGTTTTTCCTGTACAGCTGATTGCTAAAGAAAAATTGCAGGGTGCTGTCACGGCATCGGTCAATAAAGAAATTTCCGGGCAGGTGAAAGATGCTGAAGGTAATCCTGTTGCGGGTGTTAGTATTATTGTTAAAGGTTCTTCTGTGGCTACTGTTACAGACGACAATGGTTATTACCGTATATCGGTATCCGATGAAAACTCCATTCTTGTTTTTTCGCATACCAGCTTCCAAACGCAGGAGCGGGTTGCGGGCACTTCCGGAACACTTTCCGTTGTATTGCAGTTACAGGATAAAAGCTTATCAGAGGTTGTATTGGTAGGCTATGGTTCTCAGAAAAGAAGAAATGTAACAGGATCTATTGCTACTTTACCAACAGAACAACTGGAAGACCAGCCTGTAGGACAGATAGCGCAGAAAATACAGGGGAGGATTGCGGGTGTACAGGTTAACCAAACTTCGGGACAGCCGGGAAGAGGTATGTCCATAAGAGTCAGAGGAGCAGCATCAGTAAATGCAGGGAACAGTCCTCTGTATGTTGTGGATGAATCACCTATTGTAGGGGATATCAATAGTATTAACCCCAATGAAATTGAGAGTATTTCTGTTTTGAAAGGGCCGTCTGCAGCTTCAATATACGGATCACGTGCTGCTAACGGGGTAGTATTGATTACTACAAAGCAGGCTCGTCAGGGAAAAGCAAGTGTACAATTGAATGTAAATTATGGAGAGGGGAAGGTGCCGGAGAAGGGGAGACCTGACCTGATGAATGCAAAAGAGTTCCTGCAGTTCCAGAAAATGCTGTTTGAAGACAGGATGAAGTATGAAGGATATCCTGAAATACCCGAATTATACCGGAACCCCGAACAATGGACAGGTCCGGACACAGATTGGATGGATGCGTTATTGCGTAAATCGAGGATGAACAGCTACAACCTTACTTTATTGGCGGGGAAAGATAAATTCACGTCAGCCACTACGATCGGATATTATAAGGAAAACGGAGTGATGCTCAATACCGGTTTCGAGCGCTTTTCCCTCAGGTCCAATAACGAGTACAAAATAAATGATAATGTAAGGGTAGGACTGAATATTGCTCCCACATACCAAACAGGCCAGAACTTCAATACGGATGGAACGTATAATATCATATTCGCAGCGTTAACTACACCACCGATATTCTCGCCCGATGAAACAAACGACGATGGAAGCAGGAAGCTAAGATTTGCAGGGCCGGGTTTGTTCACGCAGCCCAATTGGGTTGTTACATTGGAGGATGCTATCAACACAGAAAAAAATATAAGAGTATTATCCAATGCATTCCTCGAAATAAAATTTCTTAAAGATTTTAAATTCAGAACTGCTGTATCAGTTGACGCCAGCAACAGGTCTAACAGAGTGTTCAATCCAAGTTCCGTAGGCACTATATGGGCACCTCCGCCAAGTATTCCATCCGGCTCATATGGCACTACAAACTACTTCTCATGGTTAAGCGAAAATACACTGGCATATAATAAAACAATAGCTGACGATCATCAGATAGAAGTATTGGCAGGATATTCAGCTCAAAAGTTTCACCAGGAATATAACAGCCTTTCCGGGAGCAATTTTCCAGACGATTTGGTATCATGGATAGACGCTGCTGCGGTAAAAAATGGCGGCAATAATACTACAGAATGGTCCCTCTTATCTATGTATGGTCGTTTGAACTATAATTTCAGGGGCAAATATTTACTCTCGGCTTCGTTAAGAAGGGATGGTTCATCCAGATTTGGCGCTGATAATAAATGGGGTTCATTTCCATCTTTTTCAGCAGGTTGGATTGTTTCTGATGAAGATTTTATGCAAAGTATTCCTGCTATCAATTATCTGAAATTACGCGGTGAATACGGACTGGTAGGTAATTTTAATATAGGCGATTACAGGCAATACGGAGGCGTGTCAACAAGCAACTATGTTTTTGGAGGCGCACTGGCGCAGGGAAGAAGCTTAACTTCTTTGGGTAATACTTTTCTTACATGGGAGACTACAGCCGGTTTTGATATTGGTTTAGATATGTCATTTCTGAATGACCGCATTGCCTTTACGGCCGATTATTACCAGAAAGAAGTGGATGATATGCTCTACCAGGTAGATATACCGTGGGGTACAGGTTTTGCAAGCATTCAGTCTAATATAGGAGGCTTTAAATTCTGGGGCTATGAGTTTGCTGTTAATACACGTAACCTTACCGGCGCATTAAAATGGAATACTGATTTCAATATTTCATTTAACAGAAATAAAGTAATGAAACTGGGTACTAATAATGCTCCCATTGATGGGGTTGGCGAGCAGGGAACTTATTGGAAGACCGAGGTAGGTAAACCTATAGGGCAATTCTGGGGATACGTGTATGATGGTGTATATATGACCCAGGAAGAATTTGACACACAACCGAAAGCCGTTATTTCTTCTGTGGGCACAGTCAGGTACAAGGATCTTAATAAAGACGGGGTGATCACAAATGCCGACAGAACCTTCATTGGCAACCCGACCCCCAAATTTGTATTGGGCATGAACAATAGCTTTACCTATAAAGGATTTGACCTTGGAATAGTAATAGCAGGCGCTTTCGGACAGGATATTATAAACGGGCAACTGGAATGGTCCGAAAACCAGGATGGTGTTTTCAATGTTCAGAAGCATTGGCTGGACTTCTGGCGGTCGGAAGAAGACCCTGGTAGCGGAGCACAACCAAGGGTTACAGGAGCTGCCAATAATTTTTTCCGGTATGCAAATAGTCGGTTTGTGGAAGATGGTTCTTATTTGGCTATTAAAAATATTACACTCGGCTATGAGATACCGGCGTTTAAAAATATATTCAGCAGAGCCAGGGTATATCTGACTTGTCAGCAGGCGGCTGTATTTACAAAATACAAAGGCATGAACCCGGAAGCAAGTATTAATGGGTTAAATGGATTGAGAGAAGGAGTAGATGCAGGCGCGTACCCGGTTCCAAGAACCTTTGCCATTGGGTTAGATGTTAATTTTTGATCACTTCAAAAAAATATAAGAATGAAAAAACTATTATATATCATAGCTTCAGGATTATTATTATCGTCATGTTCAAAAGACTTTTTGGAACTTACGCCGGAAAGCTCCATAACGGATGGAAATTTTTTCAAAGAACAGTCACATTTCGACCAGGCCTTAGTGGGAGCCTATGCATCTCTAAGAGGTGTAAAAGGTTCCAGAGCAGCTTATGTGATGGGGGAAATGCGTTCCGATAATACTTTTTATGAGTTCAATCCTACTGATAGGGGTGTACAATATATCAATATGGAGCTGGCTGATGGCTTTTTAGATGATGGCGCCAGTAATGTGACTAATGAAATGTATAATAATGCCTACACTTCTGTTGCAAGGGCAAATAGCATAATAGATAATATTGTAACACTGGAGCTAAAACCTGAATTTGTGAACAAAGTTGTAGGAGAAGCTAAATTTATAAGGGCTTTATGTTATTTCGATCTTGTTCGCTTTTATGGTCCTGTTCCATTGTATATAAATAAAGTAAGTGGTGTTTCCGATGCTTATTTACAACGCTCGCCGGTTGCAGATGTTTATAACGCCATTGAAAATGATTTGAAAGATGCGATTTCGAAACTGGAAAACCCATCATTCCCTCAAAACGGAAGAGCATCCAAAGGATCTGCTAAAATGCTTTTGGCAGACGTATATATGACGCAAAAGAAATTTGATCTTGCTTATTCTGAATTAAATGATATCATGGCAATGGGTTATGCTCTGCTTGATGATTATGAATCGGTGTATGATTTGGGAAATAAGAATAGTGTTGAATCAATTTTTGAGATACAATACCAGCAGGGTAACCAGGGTCAGCAAAGCAGCTTTGTATATGCATTTCTACCGATAACCGATAATGCTACCATGCTTACCGGCACAACGGGCCGCGTTTCGGCAGGAGGATGGAATGTGCCTACCCAGGAGATGATAGACACCTATGAACCACAGGATGAAAGGCTTGAAGCTTCCATCAGTATCATAGAAGGTACCGGCCCCGTTGGTCAAATGGTAATAGAATCTGTAAATAGTCCTGTAGATTATATTACTCCTCCGGGTAAAAGATCATATCGTTTTATAAAAAAATACCTTCATCAGCACAGCTTGATAAACAATACTGAAGACAATTTCCCTGTATATCGGTTTTCAGAGGCATTACTGGCTATGGCAGAAACATTAAATGAACTTAACAGGGCATCTGAAGCGCTGCCATTTTTAAACAGGGTAAGGAACAGGGCAGGGCTTCCTAATATAACAGAAACGAATAAAGGAGCGCTCGGGGAAATAATTTTACACGAAAGAAGAGTGGAACTGGCTTTTGAAAATAAGAGATGGCATGATCTGGTGAGAACAGGGAAGGCTATAGAAGTAATGAATCAGAATGGAGTGTATTTAAAAGCGTTATATCCCAATCTTCCGGAAAATAGTTATACTGTCAACCAGGATCGCCTCCTCTTTCCTATACCGTTAAGAGAAATTCAAATCGGTAACCTTGAGCAAAACAATGGGTACTAAAAGAAAGAAATTACTTTCTATTTTAAATTCAATTATGCTTGTAAGAATAGGACTGTTTGTTTATTGCTTCTTTCAGTTTACAGTTGCATGGTCTCAGCTAACAGTGAGCGAGGCCCTTTGCGAGAACATGATAAACCCCAAAGGAGTACACCCGGGTTCTCTTTTCTTCTCATGGGAAATGGAATCGAAAAACAATAATCAAACTCAAACAGCATATCAGTTGGTTATCGGATCCTCACTCAGTAATGTAAAGGCCGGTAAATTTGATGTATACAATAGCGGGATAGTTAAAACAAGCCAGAGCGTACAGGTGCAGTATTCGGGTGGTATATTGCAACCCGCGCAAATCTATTTCTGGAAGGTACGGGTGTGGGATAAAAATAATAAAATATCTGCATGGAGCAGTGTGCAGTCTTTTATTACAGGCATATTTACGAATACCGGCTGGCAAAACGCCCATTGGATTGCATATGAGGATATGCCGGATTCAATGAGAGTCGTTCCATTTATACATGGAAAAATGAAGGATGATAACCCGAAGCGTGTGCAAAATGCATCCTCTCCTTTTTTTCGGAAAACCTTCCGGGTTTCAAAAAAAATTGATCATGCTTTGCTCTTTATAACCGGATTAGGTCATTACAAAGCAAGCGTAAATGGGAAAAAAGTTGGCAATGCCTTCCTGGCGCCGGGCTGGACACATTACGATAAAACCGTTTTATATAACTCTTATGATGTTACTGCCTTGCTCTTACAGGGGAATAATACGATTGGAGTTTTACTTGGAAACGGCTTTTATAATGTATCACAGGAAAGATATGTAAAAGCTACCGGTACCTTTGGAAAGCCTAAGATGATTGCGTTGATTAAAGTTACATATGTTGACGGAACCATTGAATACGTAACTTCTAACGGTAGCTGGAAAACGGATATTTCCCCGATTACTTTCAATAATATTTATGGAGGAGAAGATTATGACGCACGTTTGGAACAAGCCGGCTGGAACAGGAATGATTTTGATGATAGAAAATGGAAGCCTGCTGTTGTCGTTCATTCTCCGCGGGGTAAGTTGTTACCCGAAACGGATTACCCTGTAACGATCTCTGATTCATTTTCAATAAGCAATGTAACTAAAGTGGATGACAGGACTATTGTGTATGATTTCGGACAAAATGTTTCAGGAATCCCGCAAATTAAGCTTAAAGGAAAGGCTGGTCAGCAAGTAAAGATTATACCGTCAGAATTGATGCATGAAAATGGAAAGGTAAACCAGGCAGATGGTGTTGCCCCTCACTATTACTTGTACACGCTGAAAGGTAAGGGAGAAGAAATGTGGCAACCTTCCTTTTCATATTTTGCCGTCAGGTATGTTCAGGTGGAAAATGTAGCAGCAAATGGGGACAATGATTCACTACCTGTTGTTACCGGGCTAACATTGCTTCACAACAGGCACGCTTCACCGGTGAACGGCAGCTTTTCCTGCTCCGAAGATTTGTTTAACAGGATATTCAGGCTTATTGACTGGGCCATAAAAAGCAATCTCCAAAGTTATATTACAGACAATCCCCAGAGAGAAAAACTGAGTTGGCAGGGAGAACAAAACTTTATGAGGGTAGCCATCAATTATAACTATAATGTTTATAATTTATACCGCAGTTTAATCCGGAACATGAAGGATGCCCAGCATGAAAATGGACTGATGCCGGATATTGCTCCCGAATATGTACAGTTTGAAGGCCCTTTTGTTGATTCTCCGGAGTGGGGTACAACGGCTATACTTGACAGTTGGTTTTTGTATAAGTACTATGGTGATACTTCGATAATCAGCAAAACATATGAGATGATGACCGGGTATGCCGGCTACCTGGAAAAAAAAGCCGCAGATCACATACTAGAATACGGACTGGGCGACTGGCTGGATGTTGGAAAGGTTACGCCCATGGGCGTAACGGCTACTGCATATTACTATCATGCTATATCAGCTTTAGCAAAAATGGCATCCGTTACAGGCAGAACAGAGGATGCAGTTTACTATCACAACCTGGGGGAAAATATTAAACTGGCCTTTAATAAAAAATATTTCAATAAAAACACTAAAATCTATGCTACGGGCAGTCAAACGGCCATGGGGATGCCAATAAGCTTAGGGATGGTTGAAGATATTTATAAGGCTGATGTGTTGGATAATCTTGTAAAACATATCCAGAACATCGATTCAAACAGATTAACTGCAGGTGATGTCGGTCACAAGCATTTGGTAAAAGCTTTGTTTGAGAATAATAGAGCCGACGTGCTTTATGAAATTGCAAAGCGCGATGATTCGCCCGGCTATGGCTATATGCTTAAAAAAGGTGCAACAGCTTTGGTGGAAACATGGGATGGCAAAGCTTCTCAGAATCAGTTGGCAATGGGGCATATACTGGAATGGTTCTATGGTGGGATTGCCGGCATAACCCAGGCTGAAAGTTCAGTTGCCTTTAATCATATTCTTATTAGCCCCAAACCTGCCGGAGACATCTATTGGGCAAAGGGAAGTTTTCGTTCGCCATACGGATGGATTAAAAGTAACTGGGAGCTTAGCAATAATGTGTTTTCAATCCATATTGAGATACCCGTTAATACGAAGGCAACGGTAACACTTCCCGCTAAAGCAAACGCAAAGGTTTGGATCAATGGTAAAGAGGCCAAAAACGTAAGATGGAAGGACAATACGATCGCTTTGGAGGTCCCATCGGGTATGTATTCGATAAATGTAAAATAGTCTTTGAGTATGGTGATAAATCGTGGGAAAAACAGTGTTATTCCTTTTGTGCGAGCCGGTTGCACAATAAGGCAGGTCATGTTGGCTTTTCAAAAATTATTGTCGTTTGGCTTATTACCTGTTTTATATATTTTATTGGTTGCATTTAAATACCCCGTTCAGCGGTTTTCGCTTGCAGTCATTGATCTGCGGTGTGAAAATTTGAAAGCTCCTATAGGTATAGATATTCAAAGACCGGCTTTCAGTTGGAAGATGACAGCTACTGATATCAAAGACCGTAACCAGCTACAAACGGCATGGCATATTGAGGTAGCATCGGAACCAGATTTACTTATTATGAACAAGCCTGATATCTGGAACAGCGGGAAGGTAATAAGCAATGATTGCAACAATGTTATTTATAATGGGAAAACGCTTCAGTCAGATAAAAAATATTATTGGCGGGTAAAAGTTTGGGATAAAAATAATCTGGCATCTGAATGGAGTGAAACCGCTTACTGGAAAACAGGACTATTCAATTCCGGGGATTGGAAGGGCGTATGGATAAAAGATAATAAACCATTGCCCGGTACCGACAGTATGATGTATGCTGATATACCTGCACCGGTTTTCAGAAAAGAATTTCCCGTACATAAAAAAGTTAAAACCGCCACATTATATATAGGAGGGCTGGGTTATTTTGAAGCATATATAAATGGTAAGCGTGTAAGCAACAATGTGCTGGAGCCCGGTCAGACAGATTATTCTAAAAGGATCTTTTACAGCGCGTATGATGTTACAGCGCTTTTGACACAAAATGAAAATTGTATCGGGGTAATGCTTGGCAACGGCTGGTATAATCCTTTGCCTTTGCGCATGTGGGGAAGATTTGACCTGCGTAAAGCTTTAATAACAGGCCAGCCTGCTTTTATTGCACAGTTAAATATTGCATTTGAAGATGGAGATACGGAAGAGGTATTTTCAGACAGGAGTTGGGCTGTAACCGAAAGCCCCGTTATGCGCAATAGTGTATACCTGGGAGAATATTACGATAACCGGAAATCTTTACCCGGATGGAACAAGGCTTCCTTTGATGCTTTGGGTTGGAAAGCCGCAGCTATTGCAGAAGCGCCGTCTGGTCGTTTGCAGTCACAGCTTCAGCCGCCGGTTGTTGTTAAAGATACACTTGCTCCTGTGAATATTTATAAACCGGGGAATGAAAAGTACATTGTGGATTTTGGACGGAATTTTGGCGGTGTTATACGCATGAAAGTAAAAACAACAGAAGGGAAAGTTATAAGGGTGAGGTATGGTGAGTTGCTTTACCCGGATGGCAGCCTGAATGTAATGACCAGTACGGCAGGGCAGGTAAAGAAACCGGGTATGGGCGGACCGGGAGCGCCTGATACCGCTTACCAACAGGATATTTTTATAACTGCCGGCAAAGATCTGGAAATATTTCAGCCCAGGTTTACCTATCATGGCTTTCGTTATGCAGAGATAAGCGGTTATCCTTCAGCTTTAGGTAAAGCGGATATAGAGGGACTGGTTATGCATGCCGATGTGCCGGATGCAGGCAGCTTTACCTGTTCAGATACATTGATCAATATGATACAGCAGGCTTGCAGGAATACTTTTTTAAGCAACTTGTTTGCTGTGCAGTCTGATTGTCCGCATCGTGAGAAATTCGGTTACGGCGGAGATATCCTGGCAACCTGCGAAGCATTTATGAACAATTTTGACATGAGCAGGTTTTACGAAAAAACAGTAGCCGATTTTGCCGACGCTATGCGACCGGACGGAGGATTGACGGAAACCGCTCCTTTTGTGGGAATTGCAGACGAAGGGCTGGGGAAAAATGGCGCGGGCCCCATAGAATGGGGTACCGTTCATCCTGAATTGTTGTATCGTTTATACCAGTATTATGGCGATAAGCGTTTAATGCAGTTGCAATATCCTGTAGCTAAAAAATGGCTGGCATTCTTAAGCGCCCATGCAAGGGAACATATAATTGATGTTACCATTGGAGATCACGAAAGTATTGATGATAAGGACCTAGGTGTTAGTGGTACCTCTTTTTATTACTATAATTCATATCTTCTTTCAAAAATAGCTGATATATTGGGTTACCGGGAAGACGCTATAAAATACAGGCTTCTTGCTGAAAATATAAAAGCAGCTTTTAATAAAAAATATGTTGATAATGCTACAGGGAAGATTGGACTGGCAACCCAGGCAACCCAGTCTCATGCTCTTTACTTTAAGCTGCTGCCTGCAACTGTAACAGATAAAGCGTTAAAAATACTGGAAGACCAGGCAAAAAACAGACACAATGGCCATATTGCTACAGGTATGTTCGGAACCAAGTTTGTAACGGAGATGCTTAGTGTCAATGGCTACGCTGCTCTCGCATTTGAAATGGTTACCCGGAGTGGTTATCCGGGCTGGCAATATATGCTTTCAAGAGGAGCAACAACCATTTGGGAACATTGGGATTTCAGCGACAACACTTTTTCCCATAACCATCCTATGTTCGGTGTGGTGAGCGAATGGTTTTTCCGCCATTTGGCAGGTATTCGTCCGGCGGATGAGGCTATAGGATTTAATAAGATTATTATTCACCCCAGGCTGACAAAACTTTCTTATGCTAAAGCTGAATATATGTCTGTTCTGGGAAAAATTTCCAGCGACTGGAAAATCAGGAACGGCAAACTTTACTTCGATGTAATGATACCTGTTAATGCCGAGGCAGACCTGTTTATTCCGGCAAGGAGTATAAACAATATTACTGAAAGCGGACGGCGATTATCTGAAAAAAATGAAATCAAAATAATTAAAACCGGAGAGAATGTGATTCATCTGAAAACCGGATCAGGATATTATCATTTTGTTGCAGATCTGTAGTAAGAAATTGAGGTTAAAAGAAAGTATAAAGATGGAAGCAGCATATGTTTTCTATATTAGTATGATAAGTTTTTTTAAACTAATCTTTAATCAATGAAAGGACTTAAAAATAAAATTGTTGTAATTACAGGAGGGCTTGGCGACCTGG
>CAYVEI010000123.1:0-14225 GCA_964450515.1 uncultured Terrimonas sp.
GCAGCTATTTTATTGAAAAACGGGATGCTTGCATACTTCTGTACCTGCCTCCATTTTCATATAAGGGTTCCGGGCCTTTCAAAGGTTCGAAACACTATCACAAAAACCTACCCGTATAACTCCCCTTCACCTTTTTCAAATCCCCCGGCACACCTGCAAAAACAAGACTGCCTCCCGCATCGCCCGCTTCGGGGCCGAGGTCAATTACCCAATCGGCATTTCTTATTACATCGGTATTGTGTTCGATCACCCATATCGAATGTCCCTGCGCTATTAGTGCGCGAAAGGAAGTAAGCAATTTGTTGATATCGTGAAAATGCAGGCCCGTGGTAGGTTCATCAAAAATGAACAGGATATGCCCCCGTCCGACTGTCTCGTCCGGGCGGGCTTGCGATCTGCCTTTTCCCAGGAAGGAGGCCAGCTTTACCCGCTGCGCTTCACCACCCGAAAGCGTACCGCTCGGTTGTCCGAGTTTTACATAACCCAGCCCCACATCAGCCAGTGGTTTTAACTTGGACAGAATATCTTTTTCATCCTTAAAGAATATCAATGCCTCATCAACACTCATTTCCAGTACATCATAAATGTTTTTCTCTTTATAGGTTACCGCCAGTACTTCTTCTTTAAACCTTTTCCCGTTGCAAACTTCACAGGTAAGATGCACATCGGCTAAAAACTGCATTTCAACCACCTGCTCGCCTTCTCCTTTGCAGGCATCACAGCGGCCGCCATCTACATTAAAAGAAAAATGCTTTGGCTGGAACCCGTTTATTTTACTCAGCGGTTGTTTGGCGTACAGATCCCTTATCTCATCGTAGGCCTTAATATAGGTTACCGGGTTACTGCGTGATGATTTTCCAATAGGATTCTGGTCTACCAGCTCTACCTGCGTAATATGATCCACATCGCCGGTGATCGCCTTATGCATGCCTACCTTCTCCGTGAATTCCCCTTTTATTTTTTTTAAGGCGGGATATACAATTTGCTTTACTAAGGTGGTTTTTCCGCTACCGCTTACGCCGCTTACCACGCATAAAACATTCAGCGGAAATTCAACAGTAATGTTCTTCAGGTTATGCTGACGGGCGCCTTCCACCGTTACCGACCGTTTCCATTTGCGAACCGTTGCGGGGGATTCAATTTTTAGTTCGCCTTTGAGGTATTTCCCGGTAAGACTTTCTTTGTTACGGATAATAGCGTCATAATCGCCTTCCGCGATCACTTCGCCTCCTAAATGACTGGCAAGGGGTCCCATATCAATGATGTGATCTGCTTCGCGCATCATCATCTCGTCATGCTCCACCACCACCACGGTGTTACCAAGGTCCCTTAATTCTTTTAATACTTTTATCAGCCGTGCCGTATCTCTCGAATGCAGGCCAATAGAAGGCTCATCAAGTATATACAAAGAGCTGGTAAGGTTGCTGCCCAGGCTCCTGGTAAGCTGAATGCGCTGGCTTTCTCCGCCGCTAATGCTGTTGGCCAGGCGGTTGAGGCTCAGGTAACCCAGTCCTACGTTGAGCAATACCTGCAGGCGTTGCTCAATTTCAATAAGCACGCGCTTTGCCACCTGCCGGTCATGATCACTGAGCCGCAGTGCATCAAACCATTGTTTCAGGTCTTTTACCTGCAGTTCGCACAGTTCTCCAATGTGTTTTCCATCAACCTTTACATATAAGGCTTCTTTCCGTAACCGGTAACCCCTGCATTCCGGGCAGGTGGTTCTTCCGCGGTAGCGGGATAATAATACCCGGTATTGTACCTTATATAAGTTCTGCTCTACTTCTTTAAAAAAGTCGTTAATGCCTTTTGCATGGGCATTACCGTTCCATAGCTCATCGTATTGCTGCGGGGTAAGATCAATAACGGGCTTATGTACGGGAAAGTTAAAATATTTGGCGCCACGTATGAACTGATCTTTCCAGCGGCTGAGCTTCTCGCCCTTCCACGGCGCCACAGCACCTTCGTACAGGCTTAACCGCGGGTCGGGTATTACCAGTCCCGCATCAATACCCAGCACCTGCGAAAAGCCTTCGCATACCGGGCATGCGCCGTAAGGATTGTTGAATGAAAAAAGATTGGGAACAGGTTCTTCGAATGTAATGCCGTCTTTTTCAAACCTGTTAGAATAGGGTAACTGTTTTGCACCATTCACTTCAAGCATCATTTCTCCTTCTCCTTCAAAAAAAGCAGTGCCAACGGAGTCGGCCAAACGATGCATATCGTCGCCATTAAATGGCTTTGCCACTATGCGGTCAATTAAAATGTACATGCCGTCTGCCGGAGGATTTTTGATGAACCGCTTTTTTAATTCCGCATCCTTTTGTTCAAGCGCATCCTCAATACGCAATATTTCGCCTCCGGCAGATCCCGGGATAATATATAACCTCGAAAATCCTTTTTGCAGCAGTATATTCAATTCTTCCCGGGCATCTCTTTTGCCCTGCAGCCTGAACGGGGCAAGTATTAGTATCTTATCGCCGGTATTATGTGTGCTAATGGCTTCCACCACATCCTTCACGTCATCTTTCCTCACTTCCTCCCCGCTTACCGGCGAAATGGTTTTACCAATACGGGCAAACAACAGGCGCAGGTAATCATATACCTCTGTCATACTACCCACGGTAGAGCGGGGCGTGCGGGTAACTACTTTTTGTTCAATGGCTATGGCAGGGCATAAGCCCCTGATAAAGTCCACATCCGGCTTATTCATCCTGTTTAAAAACTGGCGGGCGTATGCGCTGAGGCTTTCCGCATAGCGGCGCTGGCCTTCCGCAAACAGGGTATCAATGGTGAGCGACGATTTACCGGATCCGGAAACGCCAGTTACCACCACCAGCTTATTACGGGGGATCTCAACCGTTATGTTTTTTAAATTATGTACCCTTGCGCCTTTAATTAAAATATTATTATTACTGCGCTGTGCCAGTGGCTTTTTCTTTTTTCCTGATGTAGCTATCATAAAAGTGCTGTAAAATTAATACTAAATTGTTTAGCTTAAGCCAAACCTCAATAAATAAACCGGCGCTTGAGAAATGGTATTATTGTTTTGGAGGCGGAGTATTTAATATTTTGCTGTTTATCGAAGATTTTCAAATGTTAATCGAAATTTATTTAACGAAAATTTGGTTATATGAAAAAAAGCAATACTTTAGCAGTCCCAATATCGTACGAAAGAAACTAGAATTTAAAACATTACCGCCTATTTGGTATTAACTTCTACTTCTCTTGTTATGCTATTGGGGATATCAAAATCCCAACCATTAAAAACCGTAGAAGTTTATGAAATCCCTAACCAATTTGCCTGACCAGCAATTGATTCACCTCTTTATGAGTGGTGACGCGTCTGCACTTGAAAATCTTATCGTCCGCCACAAGGACAAGATTTACACTTCCATTTTTCTTCTTGTTAAGGACAAGTACCTGGCCGAAGACATTTTCCAGGATGTTTTTATCAGGGTTATTGACACCATCCGTAGTGGCCGTTACACGGAAGAAGGAAAATTTTTACCCTGGGCTATGCGTATCGCCCACAATCTTTGTGTAGATCATTTTCGCAAGGTTAAGCGTACCCCCGCTATTAAAACCGGCGACGACCGCGACATTTTTGAAGTGATCAATTTTTCGGAAGATGGTGTTGACCGCCGCATGATGCAGCGCCAAAGTCATGGCCGTGTTCGCGAAATGCTTGACCGCCTTCCTGAAGACCAGCGCGAAGTGATCATTTTAAGACATTACGCCGAGTTAAGTTTCAAAGAAATTGCTACATTAACCGATTGCAGTATCAACACTGCTCTGGGCCGTATGCGCTATGGTTTAATTAACCTGCGGAAAATGATGCAGGAAAAACAAATTGCCTTATAATAACATCTACTCAAATGAAAAGAGGCTGTCTTAAAGCTTTGCTTTAAGACAGCCTCTTTTTTTGATCTGAAATGTGGAAGGATGATTCCTCATTCCGCTGCTGTAAGCCGCAACATAAAACAGGCAGAGAACCGCTTACGGAAAGCTGCACCGTACCGCTAAATAAAAATATCCTGTAATTTACATGCTCCATGCAGTTGCATCAGTCACCAGGATATAAAATAGTGCGGGAATGGCTGGATAGAAAAGGGTTTAATCCTTTCCTGTTCCAGGAAGAAACCTGGCAGCATATTCTTAATGGCAGAAGCGGGTTAGTGAACGCGCCTACCGGTTTGGGTAAAACTTTCTCGGTATTCCTGGGCGCTGTTATTGATTTCATTAACCAAAATCCGGAAACATATAAAACCCAAACTTCCGGCAAGCTGCAATTGCTGTGGATAACGCCTTTACGCGCGCTGGCTAAAGATATAGGCAGGGCAATGGAGGAGGTAATAACGGAACTGGGTATGCGCTGGCGTACAGGCATACGCAACGGCGATACACCTGCGGCAGAAAGACAGCAACAAAAGAAATATCCACCCGAAGTATTGATCATTACACCCGAAAGCCTGCACCTGCTGCTGGCACAAAAAAATTATCCTGCATTTTTCGCTTCCCTAAGGATCATTGCAGTAGATGAATGGCATGAATTGCTGGGCAGTAAAAGAGGCGTGCAGGTGGAACTGGCCATCAGCAGGCTGGTAGCGCTGCGCGCTGCAGATACTCACCACTTACCGCTTACCACTTCTCCCCTTATCTGGGGCATCTCCGCTACCATCGGTAACCTGAAAGAAGCCGGGGAGGTGTTGCATGCTTCGCTTTCGCGTAAAACACAGCCGGTAATTGTTCGCGCCCGGCTGAAAAAGAATATTGAAGTTGAATCTGTTTTCCCCGATGAAATTGAAACCTATCCCTGGGCAGGACATCTTGGAATAAAACTGATTGATAAGGTAATTCCGATTATTGATCAAAGCCGTACTACGCTCATTTTCATTAATACCAGGGGCATGAGCGAAACCTGGTACCAGGGGCTGCTGAATGCAGCGCCGGAATTAGCGGGTGCTATTGCTTTGCACCATGGAAGCATTGAACCCGAGTTAAGAACATGGGTAGAAGAAGCATTACATGCCGGCATTTTGAAAGCAGTGGTTTGTACGGCAAGCTTAGATCTGGGCGTTGATTTTAGGCCGGTGGAAACGGTTATACAGGTAGGTTCGCCGAAAGGTGTAGCGCGTTTTTTACAACGGGCAGGACGTAGCGGTCATCAACCGGATGCGGTGAGTAAGATATACTTTCTGCCTACACATTCGTTAGAACTGGTGGAAGCGTCGGCATTGAAAACTGCCATAGCCGAAGATTTAATTGAAAGCCGCGAACCCATGCTGTTGTGCTTTGATGTATTGATTCAATATCTCTGTACGCTTGCTGTTTCGGATGGCTTTGACCCGGATAGCATCTATAAAGAAGTACTGGCAACCTATTGTTATAAAGATATGACGCGGGATGAATGGCTGCAGATCTTACAGTTTATTACCGCCGGCGGCGTAGCACTGCAGCAATATGATGAATTTAAAAAGGTAGAGATCATTAACGGGCTGTATCGCATTACCAATCGCCGGGTGGCTATGCGTCACCGTATGCATATAGGTACTATTGTAAGTGAAGCCATGCTGAAAGTAAAATTCTTGTCGGGCGGATATATCGGGGTAATTGAAGAATGGTTCATATCAAGGCTGGAGCAGGGAGCTGTATTTACGCTGGCCGGCAGGAATGTGGAACTGGTAGGAATAAAAGATATGACCGTGCTGGTAAAAAAGGCTAACTCAAAAAAATCTATTGTTCCAAGCTGGCAGGGCGGCAGGATGCCTTTGTCGGCCAACCTGGGAAAAAAATTAAGAGAAGAATTGAATAAGGCCGGGAGCGGAAACACAAGCCTGTTGACCGTATCGGATCATCAAAAGCAAATCGCAGAAAGGAACGATAGTGAAATAGCTGTGTTAAAGCCCCTGTTCAGCTTGCAGGGGCAGCTATCGCATGTGCCCAAACACAACGAATTGCTTATTGAGCATATTGAAACAAAAGATGGTTACCACCTGTTTGTTTTTCCATTCGAAGGAAGATTGGTACATGAAGCTATGGCCGCTATTCTGGCATGGCGCATCAGCCGCATCACACCAATAACTTTTTCCTTTGCCATGAACGATTATGGCTTTGAATTGCTGAGCGATCAGCCCATACCCGTAAACGATACAAATGTATACGAACTCTTTTCGCCTGAAAACTTACTCAGCGATATACAAAAAAGTGTAAATGCCACGGAAATGGCTATGCGCAAATTCAGGGATATTGCAGTTATCGGCGGACTGATCTTCCAGGGGTTCCCCGGGGAGCAAAAAAAGGCGCGCCACCTGCAGTCTTCGGCCTCCCTGCTTTTTAAAGTGTTTCATGAATACGATGCAGGCAATGTGCTGATGCAGCAGGCTTACCGCGAAGTATTGGCTCAGCAGATGGAAGAATTGCGTTTGCGCAATATGCTGGAAAGGATACAGCAATCCCGTATCATTATCAGCTTCCCCTCCCGGCTTACGCCTTTCTGTTTTCCCATTAAAGTGGATAGTTTAAGGGAAAGCCTCAGCTCCGAAAAATTAGAAGACCGGGTGCGCAAAATGCAGCAGCAATTAAGTTGATGTTTAAACCAGTCCCTGGGCCAGCATGGAATCGGCAATCTTAACGAAGCCACCTATATTGGCGCCTTTTTCATAATTAATATGCCCGTCTTCTTCCTTGCCGTATTTTACGCATATCCTGTGGATCTGCTTCATAATATCCTTGAGCTTGCTGTCTACTTCGTCTCTTGTCCATGAAAACCGGAGCGAATTTTGCGACATTTCCAACCCTGAAACCGCTACGCCGCCTGCATTGGCGGCTTTGCCGGGAGCATAAAAAACATGTGCCTTGTTAAATGCGGCAACTGCTTCCGGCGTGCAGGGCATATTGGCCCCTTCTGCCACACAAAAGCAGCCATTTTCTATGAGTGCAATGGCATCATCCCCGTTCAGCTCATTTTGAGTAGCGTTGGGCAGGGCAATATCACATTTAATTTTCCAGGGCCGCTCCCCCTTAAAATAGCCGCAGTTGAATTTGGCGGCGTATTCACTGATCCTGCCCCGCTGGTTATCTTTCAGGTTCTTAATGAACTGCAGCCGCTCCAGGTCAATACCGTCGGGGTCGTATATAAACCCATCCGAATCCGACATGGTAAGCACTTTTGCTCCCTTGGCTATGCATTTTTCGGCCGCATACTGGGCTACGTTACCGGAACCGGAAATGGTAATTTTTTTACCTACCAGCGTATCGCCACGGGTTTTTAAAATTTCTTCCACAAAATACACCAAACCGTAGCCCGTGGCTTCAGGGCGTATCAGGCTGCCGCCCCATTCGTATCCCTTGCCGGTTAGCACGCCGCTGAACTCTCCTTTAATGCGTTTATACTGTCCGAACAAATAGCCAATTTCGCGCTTACCCACGCCAATATCTCCCGCGGGGATGTCTATATCGGCGCCTACATGCCGGTAAAGCTCCGTCATAAAGCTCTGGCAGAATTTCATTACTTCATTATCCGACCTGTTTTTGGGGTCAAAATCCGAACCGCCCTTGCCGCCGCCCATAGGCAAGCCGGTAAGACTGTTTTTGAATACCTGTTCAAATGCGAGGAATTTGAGTACACTCAGGGTTACGGAAGGATGAAAACGGAGCCCGCCCTTATATGGGCCGATGGCGCTGTTCATCTGTATTCTGAAGCCCCTGTTTACCTCTACCTCACCCTTGTCGTTTAACCACGGTACCCTGAAGATAATCACCCGCTCAGGTTCAACAATACGCTCCAGAATTTTATTGTTTCTGTATTTAGGGTGTCTGTCAATATAGGGGATCAGGGATTCTGCTACTTCTGCTACCGCTTGTAAAAATTCGGGCTCTGCTATATTGCGCTGCTGTACTTTTTCTATAAACTGCCTGAGCAAATCATTCATATATTGTATAAATGTGTAAGTTTTAGGGTATAATATTTCGAAAATTACTGAATTATTCAGTGAAGCATCTTATTAAATTTTTGTAATTCTCCTAATTCAACCGCAGAAAGGGTTTCGTTATTGTCGTACTTTGCTTTTAAAAACAATACTCTTTTATGTTGCGGGTATTTTGCCAGTATGGTTTCCAGCATGCGGCCTGTGTTTTCATCTTTAATATAAAGCGGGGCAGGCGGCGGCAGGGTGGATTTATACCGGGTGGGCTTTTTCTTTATAATTGCCTCTAAAGTGGTAAGCCTGCTTTCGGGAATAGTGGCTATTTTGGCGGCTTTATGATACAATCCTTCCAATTGTTTTTTACTTAATCCTCCGCGTTCCTGGTACTGGAACAGTAAACTCCGGATAAAAGAAGAATCGGGCTTAGCCTCTAAAACAGCTTTCAGTAAATCACTCACAATATCTACTTCGGGCTTTATTTTGTTCATCATAAAAATGCTTATTCAGGAATTAATAAAACAGCGTCTGCTATTACTATGCCGTTTGCTCCTTCATTGGTTATTTCAATATACCCTTTTTTTCCTGCGGGCAATGTGTAGGCGCCAAGATCAATCCATCCACCCGAGGTTTGTCCTTCTACTTTCAATTCGGCCGAAGATACGGGCACAGACTTTATGGCTTGTCCGTTAAAAATTTTTACCTGTGTGCTGGTAGATGGTTTTTCTGAAGTGGTGAGGTAGTAATATATTTTATAACCGCCGGGTTTAACGATCGTTGGCGTAAAGCGAACGGATTGCGGTACACTATTGTCTGCACTCCTTAGTTTGGATGGCCCATAAGCGCCCTGGGTTACGGCCTCCCACTCTCCATTAATGGTTACATGGGCGGTATCGTCATTATCAACTAAAATTTCAGGAGTAGTTCCGTTCATCAGCGGGTTGGCCTGTAATAATTGCTGTAATTTTTTTACATCCACCTCCTGTACAGCCTTGCCCTCCTGTATGGCCATACCTGCTGCTACTGCTGCCGATTGGGCAAGTACCATAAACACAGGCTCCATACGTATAGAGCCATAAGCAATATGGCTGGCAGAAAGGCAAACCGGAACCAGCAGGTTTTTACATTCGCCGGGCTGCGGAATAATAGACCGATAAGCAACGGGATAGGGTCCTCCGCCACGCACCTGAACGTCTCCTTCATTTTTAACCATGCCGTTTACCACTATGCGCTGGCAATTGTGCGAATCCATGGTGTAGGCCGCCATCCCCACACCATCGGCTACTGTACGTTTCCCCTCGCAGTTGTCCTGTGTCATTACATATGCGCCAATCATCCGGCGTGCCTCTCTTATATACATTTGCGGTGTAAAATTGCCGTTATCCGTATATTCATCTTTCGGATACCCCCATTGCAGCATCTCCCGGCGCAGGTGCACGGGCACTCTTTCATCATTTCCCAAAAAGTATAATAAGCCTTTGGTATAGTTTTCATGCGCTTTTGCAATTTTTTTCCTCGTGGCAAAATCCGCTTCGGCATAATCGTAATTCATCCCGATCATATCGGTTGAAAAAGGCCCGTTGTTATTGATATCCGTTTTGTGATTGGGCATGAGGTCTATTTTCAAATGCGGGTTCAGGCTGGCAGACTTGTTCTTTTCAATTACCCGCAGCAGCAGCTCGTACTTAGCAGCGTTGTAATCAGCAGGTTTTGTAACGGGTATCCTGTTGGCAGGATCGTTGCTGAGACAAAGCCTGTAATTATACGCCTGTACTTTACTGTCGCCTGTTCCCCGCTCTGCCAGTGTTTCACTGCTAATGCCCCACAATAAACCACTTTTCGGGTCACCGGGTATAACGTATGGGTCTATTCCATCGGGAAACTGGTGTTTATCCATCAGTTGTACGCCATTATAGGTTTCGTTGTAAACACTGTTGGCTTCGCGGCCTACTATATACGATACGCCGGACTTCGCCATAAGGTCGCCTTCATAAGAGCAGTCAATGAACATGCTGGCTTTGATGGTTTGATCGGCCTGTTTACCATTGGCGCCGGTGTATTTTAGTGCTATTTCCCGGATATGCGCTGCTTCTTTTTTTACGGTAATCACTTCGTGTTCGTACAATACATCCACTTTTGCGGCTGTGATATACTGCATTAAAATTTCTTTGGCTACATGAGGCTCAAATATCCATTGTTCAAATTTGCCATAATGCTTACCCACCCGGCGGTAAAAATCTCTTGAAATGCCGGACACCACATACTTATTTCCTATATCTGTATAGCCTAATCCACCCGATGTTAATCCGCCGATATGCTTCCCTGCCTCAATCAATATTACCGACCGGCCCATTTGTTTGGCAGTATATGCAGCTACAACACCCGCCGCCGTACCTCCATAAACACATATATCTGCTGTTTGAACATTTTTTTGCGCGAATACCGTGCTGCCGTACAGGCAAAACAATATAAAAAAGAGGGCTTTATTTTTTACCAACATAATTTGAGGGAAATGAATGTTATAATTTGATTTGCGGTTACAGGAGAACGTAAGATACTATAAATACTCAAAATGGTTGCGGCGTCAAAAGACGAAAAAATACTAATAAATTTAGTATTTAGCAATATATTTGTATATGCAGGATAATTCAATAGCAGCCGGCGCAAACCATATATTATTGCAAGATGTTCCGCTAAGAAAAAGCTTCAAAGCAATTATAGATTGCAATAGTTTTTATTGTTCCTGCGAGCGGTTGTTCAGACCAGATTTGAAACATAAGCCTGTTGTGGTGCTCAGTAATAACGATGGCTGTATTGTTTCGCGCAGCGATGAGGCTAAGGAGCTGGGAGTGAAAATGGCAGGCCCTTATTTTGAAGCCAAATCCCTGATACAGCAGCATGGTGTAGCCGTGTTTTCTTCTAACTACAATTTATATGGCAACCTGAGCTGGCGCGTGATGGAAACATTAAGAATATTGTTAGGTGCATCCCGTGTGGAAGTATATTCGGTAGACGAGGCCTTTGTGGATTTACCGGAGATGAAGGAAGAGGAAGTGGAAGATTATGCATTGTATATCCGGCATACGGTTGAGCAATGGACGGGGATATCCGTTTCGGTAGGTGTTGCGCCAAGCAAAACCCTGGCTAAGGCAGCCAATTATATGGCTAAGGAAGATAAGCAGGCTTCCGGTTGTGTAAAAGTTTTACTGTTGCCGGAGCAGCAAATGCAGGCGCTGCAATCCATACGGGTCAGCAATCTCTGGGGTGTGGGCGGCGCTTATGCCGGTAAGCTTGTTAATATGGGTATTACCAGCGCATGGGAGTTGCGCAATATGTCTGTGGCATGGGCGTATAAAAACCTGGGTGGTGTAACCGGGGCAAGATTAATAAGGGAACTGCGCGGCGAACCCTGCATTGATATGAAAGCACCCCTGGCAACCAAAAAAATGATTGCCACCACCCGCATGTTTGGCTCTCCCGTAAGCAATATCAGTGATATTAAAGAAGCCGTTGCTACCTATACCTCCCGTGCAGCCGAAAAATTGCGCCGCCAGCACAGTGCGGCCAATACGGTTAGCGTATTTATTGTTCCTAAGGAACAGGGTCATTCTGTTGATTTTCACCATGGCCCAATCTTAAGCACTTATACCATATTACCTGTGGCTACTTCCATTACCCATGAACTGATAAAGCCTGCGGTTCACATGGTGGACCAATTATACGAGGAAGGGAAATCGTATAAAAAAGCAGGTGTGATGCTTGGCGGATTAGTTCCCGACACCATTGTTCAGGGCAACCTGTTTGTGCCGGAAGCGCTGAACCGGAACCGTTACCTCATGGATATGATGGATAATATCAACTTCAGCATGCGGGATGATATGCTCCGGTTTGCCGCTGCGGGAACCCATAAAAACTGGAAAATGCGCCAGGAACTGCGCAGCCGCCGCTATACTACCCGCTGGGAAGAACTATTTGAGGTGAAGTAAAATTTGTAGTATTGCTTTTTTATTATGAGCCTTCGTACATTCCTGCAGCGTATACTTAAAAAGCCGGTGGCAACATTAGCCAACAGGTTTTCTTCCCGTCCTAACAGGCAAAAGGTGCATGACGCGCTTACCAGGCTGTACAGGCAGATCAGGAAAAAGCCCGGTAAAAAAGGAATGGTCATTGATTTGAATGCATCGCCCCAAAAGATCATTATTTTCTCTGATCTTCATAAAGGCAATAAAAAGCGTTCGGACGATTTTGTACCTGCCGAAAAAAACTATATTGCCGCGTTACAGTATTACAACGAAAATGGATACACGTTGATCGTGCTGGGAGACAGCGAAGAGCTCTGGAAATTCAATCTTTTTACGGTGAGGAAGCACAATCATGTTTCCTTTGAGTTAGAAAAGCTGTTTCAGCAAAGAAAGGCGCTGATCAAGGTTTTTGGCAATCACGATGTGTTCTGGAATAACGATCCTTTTGCCCCCTTGCAGCTTATCAGCATTTATGGTGAGCCGGTACACATGTATGAGGGCGTATTGCTGAAATATGATGCCGGGGAAAAAGCAATAGATATTTTTTTAACGCACGGGCACCAGGGCGACGGGCAAAGCGATGGCAATAAGTTCAGCGCCTGGTTCGTAGCTAAAATATGGGCGCCATTGCAGGCGTATTTAGATCTGAATATCAATACGCCTGCTTTTAATGATATCCGCAAAACGGAACATAACCAGTTTATGTATGAATGGAGCTCGGAGCAAAAAGACCTCATCCTTATTACAGGGCATACCCATCAGCCGGTATTTGAATCTATGACGCACCTGGAACGCTTATACAAACAACTGCTGATTGCCCGTCAAAATGGAGATGAGCGCGCGATTAACCATTTACAGAACGAAATTGCTTTTCGCCGGCAGGAATATGATCATGTGTCGGAAGATTACCTGAATTTAAAGCCCTCCTATTTTAACAGTGGTTGCTGCTGCTTCAGTGATGGCGATATTACCGGGATAGAAATAGATGCAGGCGAAATAAGGCTGATAAAATGGAAAACGGGAAACGATGCTACCGCTCAGAGGACCATACTGGAACATGCCGCATTGAAAGATATGGGCTAACCCGCTGTTTGTACCCGTACTTTCTTAAACCCAAACCCCCGTAGGAAATTTTCAATAAGCACAATGCTACGGGCATTGGCCCTGGTGAGTATACCCTGCTCAACCGATCTTTCTATCATTTTTGTTCTGGCTTTTATTTTAACTGCCGTAACCGCTTCGCTGCTCCACTCGCCGGTTTCACTAAAAGTTTCAAAGTCTGCCGGGTTCATGATCGCATCCAGTATTTCCGCCGCCGGCAGTATTATGGAAACAGAATCACCTTCAGCAAAAACAGATTGCTCATTTAATTTTTTGAGGTCAACACCTGCAATGATCTTTCCTTTTCCAATGAGCACAAGGCGCTTCCCGGTAACCGGTAAATTACCAAAACCCGAAAGATCCGGAAGTAAGGTTTCTATCGGGGATTTCATCCTCATAACAACAGAATCTGCAACTACTTCATCAAAAGCTGTGATGGTGCATAGCTGGGCCAGTTCGTTGATTTCTTTAATCAGTATGGGTGTGTTTTCTATAGTAACGGGCTGCGCTTTAAATATGCTTTTAAATGAGGGCAGCCATTTCATATTCAGCAAGGTGAGCACCACCAGTACCAGGGCGATAAGAAAAACATACCTGATCCATCTCTTTCGCATGATCAATTGAGTTTAACGGGGGCGTTTTCAAATTGAATAATAATTTTTTCATATCCCATGTTGCGCAGGAAATGGCTAACAAATAAACTGGCATTGGTTTCTGCGGTTTGCAGTACACCCAATGCGTCTGCAGCGCTGCCGATCTGCGCTTGCGCCTGTGCCGCCAGCATATCTCTTTCCTGTGTTGAGAAGCTGCTTCTGAAAGCACCTGTTTCTTCATAAGCCACCCGAATGTTTTCGGGTTTTATATTAACAGAAAATAAGGTGGCATGCGGCAACATTAGGGCAACTTCCTTACCGTTGATCTGAATATGCTTTGCGGTAATAGCCGAAAAATCAATACCCGCTTTAAGCGTAGCTTCACAGGTCATTAATATTTTCCGGTCGCCAATTTTATACCAGGTTTTATCATCGCTGGCTTTGATGATCTTGTTTACCACGTATTCAACGGTAACCAGTTCATTGATCTCTTTTAAAGCCAGTATGTCCTGCTCTTTTTTATACGAGCCTGCCTGGCAGCTCACCATTATGCAGAGCAGGAAATAAATGATTTTTTTGAACAT
>CAYVEI010000124.1:0-14221 GCA_964450515.1 uncultured Terrimonas sp.
TTTTGATTTTAAGAACGCGCATGTTGTGATTGATCTCAATAAAAAAGAATTCAAACTAAATATTGAAACGGATGACGACATGAAAATGCGTCAGTTGATGGATGTGCTGATCAGCCGGGCACATAAGCAGGGCATAGCGCCGGAGGCATTTGACCTGTCGAAAGAGGGAGCGCAAAGCGGTAAAGCATGGAAAAAAGAAGTAACGGTGCGTAACGGGCTAAAGCAGGAAGATGCCAAAAAGATCGTTAAGCTTATTAAAGACTCCGGGTTAAAGGTTCAGGCATCCATAAATGATGACCTGATACGGGTTACGGCAAAGAAAATTGACGACCTGCAGGCTGTGATCCAGGCTTCCAAAACATGGGAACTGGGTATTCCGCTGCAGTATGAGAATATGAGATCATGACATTTCAGATTTAAAATTTCAAATCTGAAATATTTTGTGCACAACTCCGACCAAAACCTGCAAAACCCTCTTGTTTTAGTGCATAACCAGGTGCATTTCCGGTGCGTAGTAAATCAGTGAAAAATTTGGAAACAGGTAAAACGATGACGTATCTTTATTGTACAAACGTTACAAGTAATACCGGAAACGGTAAGAAAGTAACACGATGAGCGGAAATCCGTCAGAAGATGGAAGCCCATCACGAAAGCATCGGGTAAGTAAGTATGAAAGCGCAAGCCAACATACCGAAATCACTTGATGCTTTCTTTTTTAGGAGGCATAAGATTCTGTGTTAGCCGTCAGTCTATCGGTGGCTATTTGAAATTTGAGATATAAAATTTGAGATTGTGTCTCGCTTCGGATTTGAACGTCTTTGCGAGACCCCTAAACCGATCTGAATAATGTGTGCTACTTTTTAAGGGTCGAAGCAATCTCCAGGATCGGAGACGGATTTTTTTAGTTTGCAGTTTATGGTTTGTGGTTTATTGTTGGAGTTTCCCTTCGGATTTCGAATTTTCCTCTTCGAATTTAGCATTTGAGATTTGTTTGATTTTTTGTGATTTGGTTCCTGATGCTTTGTATTTCTATTCCTTCGAATTTCGTTCTTCCTGCTTCGAACTTAATTTAATACTCCATATACCCCAGCTTATTTAAACCGTAAAACAGGCAGGTAACGTGAAGGGCCTGCAGTATTTTATTTTCTTTCAGCATTTGTTTGATCTCTTCAATACTGAACAGGTATACTTCTATCTCCTCATTGTGGTCTAATTGCTGCTCCTGCACTTTTCTGCCGCCGCGGGCAAGATACATATGCATGAGGTTGTTGTTGGTGGAAGGGTTGGGAGATATTTTACCGAGGTATTCGTAATCAGTGAATGTATATCCGGTTTCTTCCAGCAATTCGCGTTCAATACCCGCCTGCAAAGAAGGGTCGGTATCATCTACGCAGCCTCCCGGAATTTCCATGATGGTTTCGCCTAACGCATGCCGGTACTGCCGCACCATTACCACCTCGTTGTTTTCCGTAAGCGCCACGGCTGTTACCCAGGTAGGGAACTCATATACGTAATAGGGGTCAATGATCTTTTGGTCCGGCGTTTCACATTTGTCTTTGCGGATCGTAAACCATGTGGCCTTATAAAGATATTCAGAAGACAGGATCTTCCATTTCAGGTCTTTCATATTTACTGCATTGACGCGTTTATTAATTCGGCTATATCCAGCACTTCCACACCCGCTTCTTTTTCATTGCTCTTTACACCATCGGTAAGCATGGTATTACAATACGGACATGCCGATGCAATGACCGTGGCGCCGGTTTGCAGCGCTTCATTGGTTCTTTCGAGGTTAATTCGGGTAGCTCCTTTCTCTTCTTCCTTCCACATTTGCGCCCCGCCGGCACCGCAGCACATGCCTTTGCTGCCGCAGCGTTTCATTTCCACCAGCTCGGCGTCTAACGCTTCCAGCACCTTACGCGGCGCTTCATAAATATTATTGGCGCGCCCCAGATAGCAACTGTCGTGGTAGGTAATGCGTTTTCCTTTGAACCCCCCGGCTTCCTTCATCCTGATCTTTCCTTCATCAATTAACTGCTGCAGAAAAACGGCGTGGTGTATCACTTCATAATTACCCCCCAGTGGAGGGTATTCATTTTTAAGGATATTGAAACAATGGGGGCAGGCAGTAACAATTTTTTTGATCCCGTAATTGTTCAGCGTTTGGATATTCTGGTAAGCCATCATCTGGAACAAAAATTCATTGCCTGCCCTTCTTGCAGGATCACCGGTACAGGCTTCTTCTTTTCCAAGAATGGCATATTTTACCTGCACCTTATTAAGAATGCTTACAAAAGCCTTTGTTATTTTTTGTGCCCGCTGATCAAAACTACCGGCACAGCCTACCCAAAATAATATGTCGGGACTTTCCTGGCTGGCATACAATGCCGACATTACCGGAATGTTCATGCTGAATTTAATTTTAGTTTCAAAGCTAAACGAAATTTATCATTATACTATTTTATGGTGCTGCAGCTTATGGTACATTATGTTTTTGAATATAAGCAGGGCCTTAACAAATCTGTTAATACCTTTGACTGGTTTTAATAACCCATTACCAGGTATGAACCGTATAGCTACGCTCATTATTGTTTTGTTGATAACGAATACAGGCTTCGCACAGCATTTTACGCCTACAAACGAAGGATCGGAGATCGGGTTTAAGATCAGGAATTTTGGCGTGAACGTGAACGGAAGCTTTAAAGGGTTGGAGGGAAAGATCATTTTCTTTCCCGATAGCCTCAGCGCTTCTCATTTTGATGTAAGGATAGATGTAAAAACCATTAATACCGGCATTAACCAGCGTGATAATCATTTGCGGTCAGAAGATTATTTTGAGGTTGAAAAATACCCCCACATCCATTTTGAGTCAACACAGGTAACTACCAGCACCAATAAAGAATACCTTTTTGTTTTTGGAAAACTCACGATTAAAGACGTGACCAAAGAAATTTCTTTTCCTTTTAAAGCAACGCCAAAAGAAAAGGATATGCTTTTTGAAGGAGAATTTACCTTAAACCGCCGGGACTATAACGTAGGTGGCGGCAGCATTACCATGGGTGATAATGTTACGCTGAGCCTTAAGGTGCTGGCAAAAAGTGATAAATGAATGGGGGTACAGGTCTCAGGTTGCAGGGGTATTTCCTTGTAACATGGGGCGCTGAAACTTGGAACTTGCAACAGTTTACCCCGTTTCCTCCGCCCATTTATCCCTGTCATCGGGGCTGAACTGCCAGGGTGCGAAATTATTTTCGATATTGCTGAACATCGCGTTCCATTCCTGGGGAGCATTGCTTTCTTCCATAACCAGTGAACGGCGCAAATCCAGGATGATCTCAAGCGGACTGATACTTACCGGGCATTCTTCAACGCAGGCATTACAGGTAGTGCAAGCGCGCAGTTCCTCAACCGTAATATAATCGTGCAGTAATGTTTTGCCATCATCTTTAAACGTCCCGTTCATCCGGATGTTCTTTCCTGTTTCTTCCACCCTGTCTCTTGTATCCATCATGATCTTCCGGGGCGACAATGCTTTTCCTGTAATGGTGGCAGGGCAGGCGGCAGAACATCTCCCGCATTCGGTACAGGAATAGGCATCAAGTAAATTTCTCCAGCTTAAATCAAACACGTCTTTAGCCCCGAAACGGGCGGGGGGAGGGGCATCAGCAGGCGCCAGCTCCGGCTGCATGGCATACAAAACCTCGTTCTGAACAGCAGGCATATTGTTCATTTCCCCCTTAGGCTGCAATCTTGCATAATAAGCATTGGGAAAAGCCAGCAGGATATGCAGGTGCTTCGAATAAGGCAGGTAGTTCATAAAAGCCAGGATGCCCAGTATATGCAGCCACCAGCAGCTTCTTTCTATTGCTACCAGCGTGGCTTCACTAAATGATCCGTACAAAGGAGTGAGCATACCCGATACCATGAACCGGCCGGTAGGATTTTCGGCATAATAACCATAGCCTTTACCCTGCAATACCAGGTCGGTTGTATTCATGGTTAAAAAAAGCAGCATCAGCACGATCTCTGTAATTAATATATAGTTTGCATCACTGCGCGGCCATCCACCGAGGTCTTTACTGATAAATCTTTTCAGCTTTATAATGTTCCTGCGGATGAGGAAAATAGTGCAGGATATAATTACCAGCACCGCCAGTATTTCAAATGCATTGATCAGGAAGCCATACAAGCCGCCTAAAACAGGTGCAAACAGCCGGTGGGTTCCCAATATGCCGTCTAATATAATTTCCAGCACTTCTATATTGATGATGATAAAGCCGGCATATACAAAAAAATGAAGCACGGCAACCAGGGGGTTCCTGAACATTTTTTTTTGCCCGAAGGCAAGCAACAGCACATTTTTCCAGCGAACGGAGAATTGATCGCTGTAATCTGCGCTGCGCCCGGTAAGGATATTTTTACGTATACCCGAAATGCGTTTTGCAAACAAGCCAATAGCTGCGGCTGCGGCAATAATAAAAATAACCTGTGAAACAATATGCATCATAACATAGTTGTAACGCTAAGGTAGGATGTTTAGTACGAATTGTTTTATTCATTAATACCGCTTAGTTTTGATAGGATTAATTCATAAAGGATGAAGAACTACATTCTTACTAAGGAAAAAATAGATAAGATACTAAGGCGGATAGCATTTGAGATAGTGGAGCGTAATACCGGCGAAGACCGGTTATTACTGGCCGGTATCAGGGAAAACGGGTTGGTAATTGCTCAAAAGCTGCAACAACTGCTAACGGGTATTTTTAAGGGTCAAATTGAGGTGATGGATATAGCGGTGGATGATAAAAGGCGCCCGGGAAAGATCACGTTAAGCAGTGTGCGGAACTTTGATGATGCCGTGGTAATTGTAGTGGATGATGTAGCCAATAGCGGGAAAACCATGCTCTATGCGCTGAAGCCTTTTTTACAGGATCAGCCTAAAAAGATCCAGACGCTTGCCCTGGTAGACAGAACGCATAAAACCTTTCCGGTGCATACCGACTACGTTGGATATGCCGTGGCTACTACTTTACAGGAACATATATTTGTTGAGGTAGAAAACGGATATATTTCCGGAGCCTGGCTGGAATAATTTTGCACATTTGATCATTTCCCCCGAAATTCGATGTACATACATTTTTGATTGCAAACTATAATGATATATCATGGACACCAAAATTAAAGAGCGGGTAAACGCATGGCTCAACGGATCTTTTGATGAAGCCACTAAAAACGAAATAAGAAAAACACAGGCAGAAAACCCCGATGAGCTCACGGAAGCCTTTTACCGTAATCTTGAATTTGGAACCGGCGGACTAAGGGGTATTATGGGTGCGGGTACCAACCGTATTAATAAATATACCATTGGAATGGCCACACAGGGCTATGCCAACTATTTAAAGAAAGCCTACCCGGATAGCGGGATAAGCGTAGCCATTGCGCACGACAGCCGCAATAACAGCCGCCAGTTTGCAGAAATTACAGCCCATGTTATGGCTGCCAACGGCATAAAGGTATTCCTGTTTGAGTCGTTGCGGCCCACGCCGGAGCTGTCTTTCGCTATCCGCCAATTGGGTTGTAAGGGAGGCGTGGTATGCACGGCTTCCCATAACCCCAAAGAATACAATGGCTATAAGGCCTACTGGAACGACGGGGGACAATTAGTGCCGCCACACGATAAAAATGTGATTGCTGAAGTAGATAAAATTGCTTCTGTTGATGAAGTGAAATGGAGCCTGCCTGCCGGACAGGCAGGTGGGGGAGAAGCACTTATTCAGCTCATTGGCAGGGATATGGATGAAGCTTACTGGCAGATGGCAAAGAATTTGAGCGTATACCCCGATGTAATTGCCAAACAGCATGATCTTAAAATCGTATACACCCCCATACATGGCACAGGCATTATGCTGGTGCCGGAATTATTAAAAAGGTATGGTTTTACCAATGTTACGGTCGTGGAAGATCAGGCGAAGCCGGATGGCAATTTTCCAACAGTGGTATATCCCAACCCGGAAGAAAGTGAAGCCATGAGCATCGGGCTAAAAAAAGCGAAAGAACTGGATGCCGATATTCTTTTGGGAACCGATCCCGATGCCGACAGGGTAGGCATTGCCGTTAAAGATCACAAAGGGAGCTGGGTGCTGGTAAATGGTAATCAAACTGCGGTGCTTGCCTTTAATTATCTTATAGAAGCCCGTAAAGCCAAGGGCATTGCGAAGCCCAACGATATGGTAGTAAAAACCATTGTAACCACCGATATGATCAACCGCATAGCCGGTGAAAATAACGTAACCTGCTATGATGTGCTCACCGGCTTTAAATGGATTGCGGAGCTGATCAAAGAAAAAGAGAGCAGTGAAAATTATATTATCGGTGGCGAAGAAAGCTATGGCTTAATGGTAGGTTCAAAATTGAGGGATAAGGATGCGGTAAGCGCCGTGGCCATACTTAGCGAAATGGCCGCCTATGAAAAAAATAAAGGAAGAAGCCTTTTTGAAAAGCTGATTGACCTGTATGTGCAGTATGGATATTATAAAGAACATCTTATTTCCATTACCAAAAAAGGTATGCGCGGACAGGAAGAGATTGCTGAAATGATGGAATCTTTCCGGCAGCACACGCCTCAATCCATTAACGGATCGCGGGTAGTGCAGTTGCTGGATTATGAATTGCGGAAAGGAAAGAATCCGGTAACCGGGGAAGAATGGGAGATCAGGCTGCCGAAATCCAATGTGCTGCAGTTTATACTGGAAGATGGCAGCAAGATTTCCGCAAGACCCTCAGGCACCGAACCTAAAATAAAATTTTATTTTAGTGTAAATGCAAAGCTTGCCGGCGCGGGCGATTTCGACAAAGTGAGCACCGAACTGGATCAGCGCATACAAAACATTATTACGGATTTAAAGCTGAAGTAATAAATAATTTTCATGAGCCGGTTTACACGAAGGAAATTCCTGCACACGTCTGCCGCATTATTAGGTGCAACCTTTGCCGGTGCTTCTTTTGATATTAAAAAGAAACAACCCTTATTGTCTTTTTCCACGCTGGGATGCCCCGACTGGAGCTTCCGGCAAATTGCTGATTTTGCCGCAGCACATGCCTATAAGGGTATTGAACTAAGAGGTATACAGCGCGAGCTCGATCTTACAAAATGTTCCGTATTCCGTACTGCGAAAAGCAGGGCCGGCACGGTTTCGCTGATGAAAGAAAAAGGCCTGCAGTTTGCCGGACTGGGCTCCTCCGCCACCCTGCACTTTGCTGAAGGAACGCAAAGGAATAAGAACATGGATGAAGCCCGCCGGTTCATTGATCTTGCACAGCAAATAAACTGCCCCTATGTACGGGTGTTTCCCAATAACTTTCCCAAAGACCGGGATAGAAATGAAACAATAGATATTATTGCCAAAGGTTTGCTGGAGCTGGGTAACTATGCCAATGGCAGTAAGCTAACGGTATTAATGGAAACCCATGGCGATGTGGTTAAAATAAGCGACCTGGAAAAGATCATGCGGTTGGCCGAGCATGCTCATACAGGTCTGGTGTGGGATATAGCCAATATGTGGTCGGTAACGCAGGAGCCGCCCGTGCAGGTATACCAGGCACTAAAGAAATATATTTGCCATACCCATATCAAAGACGGAAAATTAGCCAACGGAAAATTACAATACACGCTTTTGGGCCAGGGTGAAGTGCCTGTATCTGAAGCCATAAATGCTTTGGCAAAAGGAGGGTATCAGGGATATTACAGTTTTGAGTGGGAAAAATTATGGCATCCCGAAATTGCGGAACCGGCAATTGCGCTGGCCGATTATCCTATATCAATTCAACGGTATTTTAAGCAATAGCGTTGTGAATGGAAGTGATTCACTACGTACCATTCACTATTCACGAAATGATACCGCAATACATTAGCTTAATCATAAATATCCCTGTCATCAGCCTTCCGGATATCAAAAATACCTGCTGTTAAACGATGAAAACCTGCTTTTTACCGAATGTTAACAATTTAAAGTAATTATACTTTTATATTTGTAGCCTGAATCCTGTTTCTATGATCATTGTATAAATGATCCGGTTATAGAACGGAAAAGCCTTTTTGTTTCAACCAAATTTTACGTAATGAAAAAGCTTTTACTCTTAGGATTCACCTGCTCTATTTACTTTATGCAGCCCCTGCAGGCACAGGTTATTGAAAAAACAGTTCCTTATCCCACAAAATCGCCGCAAATAGCGGTAAATGTTCAGGGCACTTACAATGGCTTTTCTTATCCCGCCACTTATGGGATAGGCATAGATATAAAGCTCATGCTTAACGCCCAGCAAAACGCCGATGCCTATAACCAGTATGTTATTACGGTAAAAGGAACGCATACCATGCCAACGGATGGCCCGCTTTGGGGCTCATTCGATGATGGTAAGTTCAATAATGTGAGCGCTATTATTCTTATGGGAGGATACCGGTTTAATTTTGGAGCACCGCGCTACCTGCACCAGGATTTTAAAAGAGAAACAGGCGGATGGTTTGTTGAACTTGATGGCGGTGGCGCCCATTACCGATATTCCAAAACCAAACTCCGGCCTGTGGTCTCCACTACCGTGGGATGCGCTGTAGCACCGCATCTCGATATTATAGGCTCCTATACCTATAGCGGTACATGGCTAACCAGCGAAAGAAAATTTCCGCTGGCCGTTTTTGGAATGGGTGTACAATATAAATTATAGTATTAATGCTGTTTAGTTAATGCAGGGCGGGTGGTATGTGTTTTGGCAGGTGAGACCACAGGTTATAATGCTTTAAAATCATTTTTTACTTTATAATAAGTTAACCATTTCTCCACCTGTTTAGCAATGAGGAAGCAGCAGCGGAATGAAGCTGAAGTCACAGTACTACAAAAGCTTCATCAGGGCTTCTTCCCGAAAACGGGGGGTAATTGTTTTCGGGCGGCTTTTTTGGTTACTTTTTTCCGCAAAAAAAATAACAGACCCCTTAGCATTGTGGAGAAAGGAGTGCAGTGATAATAGTGTAGCCTAAAAATTACGCTTTTATGTATTTCCTGCAGGTAGTGCGGTTATACGTGAAATAGCTATTGGTTTTTTTGAAACAGGAAACTGTCCATCAATAATTGCTGCATATAACGAAGCCCTTTTTCTTTAGTAAACGCGATGTTGCGCTCCGGCACTTCATGAATAGCCGGGTAGCTGTCTACCGCTTTGCTCACACTGTTTTCTCTTAAAAAATGCAGCATAGCATAGGGAGAACGGTTGGTATAGTTAGAAGGATCGTCATTTGTACTTCCCGCAAATAAATATTGCGGGTGAAAGCTGGCTACCTGGTAAATACCTTCATAGTTTTCTTTACCGAGCATTTGCTCGGCCCGTTCCACAAGGCTGAGATACACATCAAATGACAGGAAGCTATCGGGCAGGATTAAGAAGGCGGTTTCTATATTATTATTATCGTCTAACAGGCGCAGCAGGATGAATACAGCTTCCAGCGTGGTTGTGGTACTGGCGCCGGCCAATACTTCATAATAAATGGAACCGCGCTTTAGTTCTTTTGCAGCAAAGGGACAAAAATTACAGCCCACCACTACATCCGCGATCCATTTTTTTGTTTCTGCGATGATCTGTTCGCTATACCGGTCGTTCATTTTAAATTTTCAGGTCATGGATTTAATATACAAGGATCATTTCGAGTGTTTTGCCATGAAGCGGGTCGTTGGATGTCATGCACAGCGTTTGTAACAAAGATAGCCGTAATGCATTAGTCTGAACCTATAAAGGCCGTTAAATTACCTTTGCATCAAAAACTCCGTTTTTTTACAGCATCATAATAAAAAACATATTTTTAAATGATGAAACCCCGGATTACTGTTTTAACCTTAGGTGTGGCAAATTTAGAACGGTCATTGCAATTTTATCGCGATGGCTTAGGCTTGCCAACACAAGGTATTGCTGGAACTGAATTTGAACATGGCGCGGTTGCTTTTTTTGATTTGCAAAATGGTCTTAAGTTAGCCATATGGTCGCGGGCCGACATAGCGCATGATACTGCTTTACCTGCGGGTTTACCCAATGCAACAGAGTTTACCATAGGACATAATGTAAGCACTAAGGAAGAAGTTGATGCGGTATTGCTGCAGGCAGAAAAAGCCGGAGGCACAATGATCCGGCCGGCCTCCGTTACCTTCTGGGGTGGTTATGCAGGTTATTTTCAGGATCCTGACGGGCACGTATGGGAAATAGTTTGGAACCCAAAATGGGAAATGGAAGATTAGCCGCTATTTCAAACCCACCGATATTTATCAATAACTCATATTTTGTATTTGAAGCTGAATAATGAAAGCCGGGTTGAACAGCATACCGAACAGATTTATATATCGCCTAATTCAGAAGATAAAGTCTTTAGCTCGTTCAGTTCTTTCAGATCATTTTCAAAACCTTCTTTTTTCCTGTTTTTAAACACACCTGATTTAAATGCTGCAAAATAAATGACCACGGCTACGCCCATACTAACAGCCGTTTCAACCAATGCCTGCAGTAGCGGCTTATTTTCCAGTTTGTTAGGGAAAAAAGATAATGCAGTTAAAGCACCTGCACACATTATAATAATGCCAAACCATGTTTCCATTTTTTTATTCTTCTCATAGCCATCTATAATTTTCTTAAGAAAGGTATCCAGGCTCACATTATTTATATTTACATTAAAATTTTGCAGGCTTTTTAAAAGAGAAAGGATAGACAGCAAAACACCGGTTGCTAAAATGGCGTAAGGAAAATATTGCAGCGTATATTTAAAATCAAATGGATTGCCGGCAAAAATAGCTGTCAGGAACCCCAGTGTTATAGTCATTAATATCATAAAAAGTACACTATCCCGTCTTATCTTTGTAATCCTTGATCTTGATCTCTCTTTTATCATACTTAGTATAAGCTTTTCATTTAATTGTTGGGATAATTCAAGCTTTTGATTGTATCGCTGCCAGTCTGTTTTTAATTGATCCATATTCATTTTAATTGTTTTTTATAAGTTTACTTAGTTTGTTTTTAATTCTGTTTAGTCGTACACCCACATTACTGCTGGAGATACCGATGATTTCACTTATTTCATCATAGCTTTTCTCATCCAGGTAAAGCATTATAATCGCCTTCTCAATTTGGGTCAGTTTTGCTATTGCCAGGCTGAGTGTGCTGAGGTCTTCTTTATTATCTGTTGCACCGGCAATATCCGGGATTTCAAACTCAAGCAGTGTAAGGGATTTTTTTTCCGGTTTTCTTGATTCTTTGCGGAAATTGGATATGGCTGTATTGAGCGCCACCCTGTAAACCCAGGTACTATTGGAAGACGCTTTCCTGAAACCGGCAAAAGACTTCCAAAGCTGCAAAACCACCTCCTGGAACAAATCCCTCCGGCCTTCGTGATGGCTGCAATACAGGTTGCAAACCTTAAAAATCAATGCCCGGTTATTATTAATCAATTCGATGAACTCTTTTTCCATTCAAAATTTCCGCCTTTATTCATTAGTCGCTCTTTGAATCAATTTCTTACAAATGCTAATGTTTTCTTTTGAAATGCATCAATGATTTGTCGCATGTTGCCAAACCGCTATAGGCAGCGCTAAATGCTGAAACTGGCTATAGAAGTTTTATATTTCGTTCGAAGAAATAGGATCATTCAGTGAAGGAAGCGTTTGTGAAGTTCATAACAGCTAAAGGGGGAACCTGTATTTGCAAAGGTTTTTTATAAGACACCGGATTCAAAACGGGGTGCATTTTTATGCTGTCTTTTTAAGTTAAGATAGCAGCTACAGAAATCCTGTTATATCAAATAATCAATCTCATTAATTTACCGTCCAGCCATATTGATCATTTTATATCCGCTTGTATTAATTTTTTTCCCTTCTTTATCTACAGCAGTAGCTTCAATCCGGGTAAGCTCGCCCTTTGAAGTATCTGTTGACTCCATTTTAAGCATTACACCATTGGCTACATCCTGCATATCCGGAAAGCCCTTACCTTTCGTAGCTTTACCACCGCCCATCGCCATGGCCATACTTTTGGCATAGTCGCCAAAGCCAGATCCCAGCTCATTGGTGATCCAAACCAGCGTTTCAGATTTATCGCTGCTTACCTTATACTGTTCGCAGGTATAGCCGAGTATCTTTTCTGATTTCCCGGTTTTGGTAATCTTTCCGTCAGGCGTATCATTTGCGTTTACCCCGGCTTTGTCCGAAACCTGGTCTATCAGCTTCTTTATATCCATAACCATCGCCATTTTTTGCGCCTCCATCAGGGTAAGCATTTTCATAGACTTCATATCATATACCATAAATATAGCGGTTTGTCCGCCCATGCCAATGCCTGTATAACCCGCTTCCGAATACCACATGCTCATTTCCTGTCCCTTTTTCAGTTTATCCTTTTTACCGGAAAACATTTCATAGGTAATGCCCAGCTTAAACTGGTATTCCTCCCGGAGCTTTGCGCTTTCCTGCGCATATATTTCAGCAGCGGAAAACAGGTTCCATACCAATGCAAAAATCATAAGGATGCAAAACAGGAAAAACGACCGGAGGTTTACAGTGGATTTGTTCATAATGAAGCTGGTTTTGAATAATAACATTGAGCGCTCTAATATACATCATATCCATAGCATATAAAAGTAGTAAAGCGGCTCCGCACAGATACGCAGGATAACAATTAAACTAAATATCATTTCAACGCAGGATAAAACAATCATCACGGTAGAAAATACAATTAATGCCTCAGTAGCAAAAATTTGGGAATGCCGGACAGCTTTAAGCATGGTTGTTAACGTGGTAAAGTAAACAGTCCTTAACAATGGGTTGCAATTTTATGTCGGCTACATGGCTTCATCGTATTTGTTTCTTTAGTACATTAGCAAATTAAATGAAGCATGATAAACTTCCTCACACAGGAGAATGTATATGCGAAGTTCCATTCGGCCATTAAAAAAAATCAATAGCAAAAAAATGAAAAAAATATCAACCATTTATATGAAGTTTATTGCTCAGTATCTCATTCTGCCCGTTGCTTTTATGCTGTCTGTAGTGTCGTTGCCCGCCAAAAGCATCATTTCTTCTGAAAAGCCAGCCGATCCGGCTATTGAAGGACGCTGGGATATTACGATTGAAGACGGCGGGAAAAAATTTCCGGCCTGGCTTGAAATTATGCACTCCGGGCATAAGCGCCTGGTAGGGCAGTATGTGGGTATTACCGGAAGCGCCCGTCCCGTGTCTATTATTCACTTCAATGATGGAAAATTAAGTTTCAGCTTACCACCCCAGTGGGAAGAAGAGGATAATGATCTTTCTTTTGAAGGAAGCTTACAGGGAGGGCTATTAACAGGTACCATGATCGCTGCCGATGGAAAAACCTATAACTGGACGGCCCGAAGGGCGCCTTTGCTGATAAGGGACAAAGCACCGGTATGGGGAACACCCATAAAGCTGTTTAATGGTAAAGACCTCACGGGTTGGAAAGCACTCGGAGAAAATCAATGGGTTGTGGAGAACGGCGTATTAAAAAGCCCGCGCTCCGGCGCTAACCTCATCACGGAGAAAACATTTACGGATTTTAAGCTGCATGTTGAATTTCGTTGCCCCAGCGGCAGCAACAGCGGTATTTACCTGCGCGGCCGTTATGAAGTGCAGATAGAAGACAGCAAAGGGAAACAACCACAAAAGGATCTGCTGGGAGCGGTATACGGATTTCTTACACCCAGCGAAATGGCCGCTAAAGATGCCGGCGAATGGCAGGCTTATGATATTACACTGGTAGGCAGAATGATTACCGTTGTGCTGAACGGTAAAACGGTAATTTGCAACCAGGCAATACCCGGCATTACCGGTGGTGCCTTAGACAGCAACGAAGGAGAACCGGGTCCCTTATACATACAGGGAGATCACGGGCCGATTGAATACAGGAATATTGTTTTAACGCCCGCTAAATAAACACGGTAATATTCAGGCGCAGCTTTTGCTTTGAACCTTTACAAAGCAAAAGCTGCGTTTTGTTTTGATATTGTTTACGATCGCGTTTTAAAACAGGATCGCCAACAAGAAGGGTAACAGTATCAATTGCTGCTTTTAATACATGAATTGTTGTACAAAGCCCGGATTACCGGATAAAAAAATCCCCGGCCGAGTTGCCGGGGATAATCAGTATAGTAATAAAAAACTACTGTTTGCTTATTTTGAAC
>CAYVEI010000125.1:0-14163 GCA_964450515.1 uncultured Terrimonas sp.
AATAAGTTGTACAAATATTTAAGGGGCTGATTTATCAGCCCCTTAAATATTAAAACTATAATATAAACAGGTTACCTATAATTTAACTGTAAAGTCGGAGTCGCTACCTCCAAAACTTCCCTGGTCAACTCTCCAGGTAAACCTAAAAGTTATTACTTTATTACATGCATCCACTGTACCAGACCCTTCTACGGTGAGGTTAGTATATCCCCAAATGGAGGGTTCTACAACCTGTCTTGCTACGGTGGCAGTAAATGCCTTAGAATCAATTTTTATTAGAAAAGACGATGCAGGATTTTCATTTAATCCGGTAAATCTAAGCATATCGTCCCCTTCCCGTGTTATCTGAGCCACATAATCACCTTCATAAAAATACGGATCATCAATGGCAGCCTCACCTACAAAATCATCAATTTCCAGGGGGCAAACAGCATTGTAAATAATATTTGTTTTTGAATCGGGCCAGTTATTAACATCAGAAGATGCGGTAATGGGAGAGCTGCTTTTTGCAGGACTGACCTTGTCTGGTAAAGCAACAAATCCCGGTATTACTGTTCCGTCTTTCAATGTAAAATCTGCCCGTAATTCAAATTTGAAGCCTGGAACAATATCCGACAGATCAATATTAAACAGGGTAGCCAACTCAGCGCCGGTAATGTCAACAGTTACAGGAAAAGTAGTTATTCCTGTTTTAAATTTCCTGATATCTTTATAGTTATTATTCATTACTACACTGATATCGGCTGATTGCGGAACAGTTTTTTCATCATCCGGAAAATACAAATCCAGCGTAAATTTACTTTTAAAATCCTCGGGTTGCTGAATAACAAGGTCTCCGGTCGGATCAATTGCGAACTTAGGAACCGGAGCAATGTCCATTACCGGAAAATTCGGTATTTTATCCGGCCCGTACTCCTTTTTACAACTGGTAAGCAGCAGGAGCGGCAGCGCAAGAACAATTAATATTGCATTTATATTTTTCATCTTATTTATTCTTTAATATTTAAAATAGGTATTCCTGATTTTTTTTAATTCATCCAGAACACTTTAAAGCTTGCAGGCGTTTTTTGTGCCGGAGCATTCTTGTTTAACTCCAGTTCGCGCTGGCTCCACGGCAAAGTTACCGGGTACGATCTGCTGGTAATTACAGGTATGAGTGGCGCCTCATCCAATTCAACATTACCGGTAGCCGGAGGTTTAAAGAAATGATCCGGCGCCATTTCTGCATTATTGGGGTCAAAAATTACCGGGTACTTTGTTCTCCTGTAATCATTATAGCAATCCACTGAATTACCGCCAAAGTTGGATATCCATTTTTGGGTTAAAATAATTTCCATTTGCTTATCTGCGCTGCTGCTTTCAAATAAATCAACCACTGCATCAATAAAATCACTGGCTTCATCTGTTCCTGCAAGCTTTGGTACGGTTTGATTAACCGTTCCTGCTTTGGTCACTACGTAATCTACCTGTGCTATTGCAGCACTTAATGCAGCTTTTAATTTATCTTTTGCGGCTGCGGGTCCACCTGTTACTACACCAGCCTGTATCAGTTCAGCCTCAATAAATAACCGGTCTGCATAAGTAACCATTCTAAAAGGCGCAGCCCCGGTACCGCTACCCGCTGTTACACCAGCTCCTCCGCTGCCCTCTCCGTCATCATAACGTCCACCGGCGGGGTAAATACCCATTACGGTGGTAGATTTATCGTGCGATTTATCCCGGTTAGGCCCCGTAGAACCAAAAACGATACTCGAAAAACCACCGTCACGGTATTCTATTTGATTACCTTCTACATTTTCCTCGTCTGCTTTCAACTGGTTAAAAAAGTAATAAGGCACCCGGGGATCTTCAATTCCCGAGAATACATTAAAATCCTTTGTCATTCCGTTAACATCCTTCATATTATATCCCTTCATGATTTCATAAAACCAGGGGCTAATGTTAATAGATCGTTGTGTTGCAAAATAATCAGCAAAAAACGGGCTTCTCTCGTCTGGTGAAGCGGCGGTACCGTAAGGGAAAACAAAGGAGGTGGCAGTGGAGCCGATCAGTTTGCCGCCGGATAGCAATTCATTTACCGGGCCGGAAACATCCTGAACCAGCCTAACCTGGTTATACAACTTTAATTTGATCGTATTTGCTGCATTTATCCAGGCATTTACATTTCCACCATAAATCAGGTCATCGCTACCTGGTTTATTGGGGTTTTCCGCTGTGGTATTATTCAGGTCGGCAATACCTTCATCTATTAATGCAAACAACTGCGGATAAATATCCTTTCCGGTGTCAAATACCGGTGCAGCAGATCCTGCGCCACCCTGGTAGTCATTGGATTCGGAAAAGGGGATATCGCCAAAAACGTCTACCAACTGGCTATAGGCATACGCTTTAAGGATTTTTGCAATGCCACTATATATTGTATTTCCAGGTTCTTCAGCATTTTTAATGATCTCTTCGTAATTGCGGATCGCATCGGTGTAAATATTGGTCCATACGGTATTCAGGTTTACTCCTTCAGTTCCGTACTTGTCCGGATATTCCCGCATAGTGATCTGGTGCGTATAAACTGAAAGTATATAGCTAAATCCACTGGCGCCGCCGGCGCCAAATCCCAGATAATCGGCAAGGGCCTTTTGGGCATTGGGCAGCAATTTGGATTCGGCCATTTCTGTAGGATTGTTAGGATCCGTATTCACGTCGAGATATCCTTTTGTGCAAGACAGGGAAAACAGGAGGATACCAGGTAATATATATTTTAAGTATTTCATATTTCTAAATATTTTAGTTCATACAGATTAGAAAGTAATTTTCAGGTTCACTCCCATTCTCCTGGTTGTAGGCGCCGCTGAAAACTCAAATCCCTGAATTGAATTTGAATAGGTACTTACTTCAGGATCAAAGTTTGAAGACCGTGGAACGTTGGGAGCATAATGCCAGAGATTTCTTCCGGAAAAGCTTAAAGTAGCTCCACCAATAGGTGCTCTGCCAAAAAGGCTTTTAGGTAAATTATATCCTATAGTAAGCTCTCTGAAATGATAAACAGTGGCATCATATATAGACCATTCATCCTGCCCGTTGATAGCAAAAGTACCTGCAGTACCTCCACCCGAGAAAAATAAATCATTAGTGCTCAAACGGGTAACGTTCCTAATGGGCTGGCCTTTATCATCCAATAAAGGAACGAGGTCATCTGCATCGCCATATACCCCGGGAATGATCCACGAAGTTTCCCTCTCCTCAGTATCTTTTAATACCCCGCGTCCCAGCATTGAGTTTAAAGTAATTGAATACAAATCGCCGCCCTGGGTCATATCAAACACAGCATTCAAAAAGAACCCTTTATACGTTATGGTATTAATTAACCCGGCCTTAAAGTCAGGATTGGGATTGCCGATCATTGCCGGTTCTTTAGCATTAAGTACCATTCCGGTGCTCGGGTCAATCAGCAAATTGCCATTATCATCTCTGGCGCTAACTGATCCCCTGATATAGCCATAAGGCAACCCTGGTTCAAAATAGGGACCAATATTAGTGAAAACGCCGCCGCGGCTTAATCTCAACAGCCCTTCAGACAAGTTCTCTACCGTAGATTTTATTTTGGTAAAAGTTCCCCTGATCTCCCAGTTAAAGTTCCTTACACTTACAGGCGTGCCATGTACTTCTATTTCCCAGCCCTTATTGCTGATGGATCCAAAATTAGCGTAAGCTCTTTCATACCCTGTTGAAGAAGGCACGTCTATAGGGGCAATTTGATTGGTTGATTTCTTATCAAAATAAGTTACATCAAAACCAAACCTCCTTTTAAAGAATTCAAGATTCAAACCAAACTCATATTCTGTAGTAAATTCAGGTTTAAGTGTGGCATTAGCTGCTGAAACTGAAGCAGAGGCCAATGCCTGTCCCAGAAACGGGTCTCCAACTACATAGGTATCCTGCAGGTAATAGGGGTCGGCATCTCTGCCCACTCTAGCCCAGGCAGCTCGAATTTTGCCCATTGTTAATTTATCACCCTGGATATTCAATGCGTCTGAGAAAACGAAGGAAGCAGAAGCAGAGGGATAAAAATAGCTCCTGTTCTCCTTTGGAAGTGTTGACGACCAGTCATTTCTTCCGGTAAGGTTCAGATAAAGATAGTTCCTGTATCCAACAGTTAGATCCGCAAAGGTTCCCCACAACCGCCTGATAGAAGAATAAGTGGAGTTAATGGTCTTGTCTTTGGTATTTGCTAAGGTATATATACCAGGTGCAATTATTCCTTTCCCGTTTACTTCCGATTCTCTGTATGTTCTTTGATTTACGTTATGTCCAATAACTGCTTTAATCGAAAAATCATCGTTTTTCAATCTGGGAGTGATATTTATTAAAAAATTGGACTCTATAGACTGGATACGGTAATTTCCCTCAACAATGTTGCCTATTCCTTCCGCAGCGCGGGAGCCTATATCCGTAATTTCAAGCCGGTGCGCATTATAGGTATTGGTTCCTATCTGATAAGATGCGTTTAACCACCTGTTTATATCATATTCGAGCGATAAGCCGGCTATATACCTGTCGGTTTTGGTAGTGATGGTATTGTGCTCATTTGCCCATCTCGGATTATCATATTGCGCTTTACTGGTAGATACCGGTAATCCGTTAGCATCTTCATAAGGCAGGTTTAGATCCCAGTTCCTTGCCAAAAATAAAGAACGTGCAAAAGAGGAAGACACACCATCAATCTGGTTTTCGCCAAACATGCTACCTTTTTGTCCCGTATTACCATAACTAAAGTTTCCACGAATGGTAAGTCCGTTCTCTAATTTAGTAACCCCTCCTATTGCAATATTATTTCTTTTGAAATTAGAGTTGGGAACATACCCGTTATGCTGTAAGGTGGTTGCGGTAGCGCTGAGCGACGACCTTTCATCTCCGCCATTAACAGATATTGAGTTTTCTGTAACAACACCTGTTTTAAAAAGATCTTTTACGTTATCGGGATAAGCCCTGTAAGGCACATTTGCTCCGAACATATCGGGGAAAGCCTTTAAATAATCCGGCCATGTGGGGATAGAATCTATTGTGCCAAATTTTTGTCCCCAGGAACCATTTGCTGCTGAATACGTAAAAGCAGAACCAGCACCATAACTATTTTGATATTCAGGAAGATTGGCTACATTTTCAAATGACAGGGAACTGTTATAAGTAACCTCTGTGCCTTTCTTTGATCTTCCGGCAGAGCCTGATTTTGTTTTAATAACCAAAACACCATTTGAAGCCCTGGAACCATATAAAGCCGCAGCGGCAGAACCTTTCAATACTGAAATGGAAGCAATATCATTGGGGTCTAAAGAAGAAAGCCCGTTCTGATAAGCGCCGCCACCTTCAAGCTGGTGTGAGGTAACAAGCTGAGAGTTGTCGTAAGATACTCCATCCACAATGATCAGGGGTTCATTACTTCCAAAGAAAGAAGTGTATCCACGAATATTAACACGTGTGGCCGCACCCGGTGTTCCTTCTCCCTGGCGGATATCAACACCCGCTACTTTACCCTGTAATCCTTTTAGCATGTCGGGTTCGGAGTTCTGAACCAATGTACCCGGACTAACTTTTGTTACCGAATAGCCCAGGGATTTTTCTGCCCTGCTAATACCCACAGCGGTAACCACCACTTCCTGCAGGTTAGCTGCAGACTGTAAAGTGACGCTTAATACATTCTGATTGTTTACCCGAACTTCCTGCTCTTCAAAGCCCGCGGCACTTATTGTAAGCACATCGCCGGAACCTACCGCAATGCTAAAATTGCCATCCTGGTCGGCAGCAACTCCGGTAACGCTTCCTTTAATTTTTATGGAAGCAAAGGGAACGGGGCTACCACTTTCATCGGTAACGCGTCCTGTTACGGTTTTTGTTTGAGACCAGGCTATTACCGAGCATAGTAATAGCATAGCCAGCAGTGATAAAGTTTTTCTCATGTTTTTTGTTTTAAATGAAGCTGCAAAGATACAGAGAATTGAGAAAATAAAACTTTTGTTAAATCTCTCAGATTTAACCCTGTATACAGTTTCAGACAACAATACATAAGGTTTTGCTGCTTTTTTTTAAACCCGGATAAAGTAAAACATGTAGCACTTAAAACATACTTATTATTCTTAATTCGTAGTATATTAGTTAATAACTTTATAGAAAATAGCAGGCAGTTAAAACGGGGCATCCCGGTAATGGCTTTCATTGCGCTTCCTATACAACAGGTAATATCTTTACCGCTATGCAGCCCCGGCCGGGTTACTTTGCAACAACTCAAACAGATGCCGCCTGCTTTGGCCGGTGTAAAATAGCCAGTAACACCGGCAGCAACACCAGGTTGGTTATGGTTGCAGAAAGGAGCGTAAGTGAGGTAAGCCACCCAAGCGCTTTGGTTCCACCGAAACCGCTGAAAATAAAAATGCTGAAACCCGCAATTAATACTAAAGAGGTATAAATAATACTAATACCCGTATGATGAATGGTTTGCAGGATAGTAGGCTTTACCATATTATTATTAGCCGGCAGCTCCTGGCGGTAATTAACTAAAAAACGGATGGTTACGTCTATGGCAATACCCAAAGCAATGCCGAATATTAAAACCGTTGATGGTTTAAGCGGAACACCTGCCCATCCCATAATACCGGCGGTAAGCATGAGCGGAACAATATTGGGGATCAGGGAACAGATCAGTATCCTTACCGATTTAAAAAGATAAAGCATACACAGGGCGATCAGTAAAAAGGCCCACACGATGCTTTCCTGCAACCCGCTTATAATAAAACGGCTTCCTTCTAAAAACGTAACACTTGTTCCGGTAAACTGCACATGGTATTTTGTGGAATCAAAAAGCGCGTCTGATTTTTTTTTGATATCGGCTAATATGGGTGGCAGCGCTTTGCTTCCCACATCGGCCATGTTAACGCTAATACGGGTTTTTTGCCGGGTACTATCCATAAAGGCGTTCATGAGCTGCTGAAATGTATTGGTATTGGCGGTGCTGTCGCCGCCTTTGTTTACTTTCAGGTAATCATTTATAAATGCCCCGTCGAAGGCATTCGGCAGGGTATAATTAGCGCTATCGCCATCGTAAAACCCCTGCTTGGCAAATTTTAATGCTTCTGCGAGCGACAGGGGCCGGGCCATTTCGGGCTTTGCGGCAATGTATTGAGAGAGGGAATCTATTTTCTGAAAAATATCCAGCGCCTTCAAACCCACAAAGCCGTATTTCTTTTTCGTATCTACAATGATCTCTAAGGGCATAATACCTTTGAAATGTTTTTCAAAGAATTTCAGATCAGTATATATCTTATCGGTTTGGGGTATATCATCAACCATATGCCCCACCGATACCAGCCGGAACATTCCCGAAATGGAAAATACAATAACCAAACCGGTAACAATATAAATGACCCGGGTATGATTGAATACCCATTTCTCCACGAGGGTAAGCGCATGATCGAGCCACCTGGTTTCGAGGTATTTTACGTGTTTAATTTTAGGGGCCGGCAAATAGCTCAGCACAGCGGGAATGGCAGCGAGTGAAATAAAAAAAATAGCCATTATGCTAATACCGGCTACCATGCCAAACTCCTTTAGTATCGCGCTTTTGGTTAAAGCAAATACGGCAAACCCTATAGCGGCTGAAATATTGCAGAACAGGGTTACAATACCCATGCGGCTTACCATTTCCACCAACGCCCGGTGCTTTTCGCCCGTATCGAGCCATGCCGTATGATATTTATTGAGAAAGTAAATACAATTGGGTATGCCAATAACCACGATGAGCGGAGGTATTAATGCCGTAAGCAGGCTGATATGATACCCAAAAAGATGCAGGATACCCATACTCCATATTACACCCGTTATTACTACTCCCAATGACAGCACGGTAGCGCTTACCGACCTGAAGAACAGCATGAGGATCACGGCAGAAATTAAAACAGAGCCAATCAGGAACCAGCGCATTTCCTTTTCTACCTTAATGGCCATATTGGTGCGTATGAGCGGCAGCCCGCTGATATGAATATCAATGTTATGCTTTTCGCCAAAATGGTAAGCCAGTGACTCAATTTGCGCAATTACTTTTTCCCTTGTTTTGGAGCCCAGCACTTCTTTGTTAATACGTGCGCCAATAAGATAGGCCTTCGTTTCAGGATTATACAGCAACCCTTTATAAAAAGGAAGGGAATAAAAAACGCCGGCAGCACTGTCAATGTCGTGCCGGGATAATACCCGCTGGGGAAATACCGGCTTTACGTCTAACTTTTGGGTACTGTCGTTTTTAACAAGGTCAACCGCCCCGGTCACGCTTAGTACGCCTTCTACTTTATCTATCGCTTTTAATGCTTTACATAAGCCGGCGTAATCATTAAATACCGTTTCATTAAATAAGCTATCCGTTTTGACGCCAATTACCAGCATATTACCGTCATCGCCAAACTGTTCTTTAAAATCCAGGTATTGCTTATACAGCGGGTTATCAACAGGAATGGTTCTCACAAATTCGTAGCTGATACTTACCTTCAGGGCATGATAGAGCATAAAAGCAGTGCTGCTCAATAGTACAACTAAAAGTGCCAGGCGATAACGCAATACAAACTTCCCGATCTTTTGCCACATGATGTTGCTGTTGAATTTTAGGAAAATGCAAAGAAACTTATTTTTTGGGGGGGATAGCTGTTTTTTTAAAATGGAGGTTTCAGCAGTTATCAGGCCAATACAGCCAGGGTCTGTTAAAGTATTCCTTTATACCTACCCCTTATACTTCCCTCCGGAACCAAATTCATCAACCGTAAACCTTTGTATATCTTTGCGCAATGCAGCCGGTTAAAAAACCAAATATTCGGGATCTAAGTCTGGAGGAAATACAGCAATATTTTGAAAAAGCGGGGGATAAAAAGTTCAGGGCCAACCAGGTATATGAATGGCTCTGGCAAAAGTACGCCCATAGCTTTGAAGCAATGACTAATTTGAGTAAAGCCCTGAGGATCAAGCTAAGCGAAGATTTCAGTTTGCCTGCATTAACCTTAGACGCCTCCCAGTTTTCGGCAGACGGCACCATTAAAAGCCGGTTCAAAACAGTTGACGGCCACTTAGTGGAAGGGGTGCTTATTCCTACAGAATCAAGGCAAACCGCCTGCGTATCTTCCCAGATCGGCTGCAGCCTGAGCTGCAAGTTTTGCGCTACCGGCTATATGGACAGGAAACGTAACCTCCATTTTGACGAGATATATGATGAAGTGGTTTTGATCCATCAGCAGGCGGAAAAAACATACCAGAAGAAGCTGAGCAATATTGTTTTTATGGGTATGGGCGAACCCCTGCTCAATTATAAAAACGTATTAAAAGCCATTGAACGCATTTCCTCACCCGATGGACTGGGAATGAGCCCCAGGCGCATTACCGTTTCTACGGCCGGTGTGGCCAAAATGATCAGGCAACTCGGAGACGACCAGGTAAAATTTAAGCTGGCACTTTCATTACACGCAGCTAATGACAAAAAACGGCACGAGATCATGCCGATCAATGATACCAACAATATTAAATCGTTAATAGATGCGCTAAATCATTTCTACAGGCAAACACACAATGAAATTACTTTAGAATACATTCTTTTTAAGGATTTCAATGATTCGCTGCAGGATGCCGATGAGCTGGTAAAAGTATACCGGCAGATACCGGCGGATCTGGTAAACATTATTGAATATAATCCTATAGACCTCGCCAGCTTTTCAAAGCCCGATGAAGCGGTTACCGAAAACTTCATGCAGTATCTTGAAAAGAACAGGGTGAATGCAAGGCTGAGAAGAAGCAGGGGAAAGGATATTGACGCGGCCTGCGGTCAGTTGGCCAATAAACAAGGACATTGATTTTTTAAGTCATTTTATGAGCAGAAAACCTTTCGATAAATTCATTAACAAAGTAGAGAGCGGCGCAAAGAAAAAAGAAAGAATACGCCAGGAGAAAAAGAAGATCAGGGCGGAGAAGAACGCATACTTTGATGAGCAAAAAAAATTAGCCCGGGAACGGAGAGCTGGAGGCAGGGTACAGGGTACAGGTTACAAGTTACTGGGTACAGGGGAACAGGGTAGAGGGTTGAGGGTTGAGGGTAGAAAGAATGAAACGCCACAAACTAATGCTCCCGGGATGCGAAAAGCACAAGCCAACCAGCAAACAGCCGGCGGACCGGAAATCTCAAATGCAGCAATGCCATTAAACAAATTCATAGCCTGGAGCGGGGTTTGCGGCAGGCGGGAAGCAGCAGATCTGATCAAAGCCGGTAAAGTGGTGGTGAACAACCAGGTAATTACGGAGCCGCCTTTCAGGGTAAGTCAAAGCGACAATATTAAGGTAAATGGCAGGAAAATAACCATACAAAAAAACCTGGTGTACATCCTGCTCAATAAGCCCAAAGATTATATTACTACCACCGATGATCCCGAAGGACGTAAAACCGTAATGGACCTGGTGAAACGGGCAACTACGGAAAGGGTATTCCCGGTAGGGCGGTTAGACAGGAACACTACCGGCGTACTGCTCATTACTAATGACGGTGAATTGGCCCAGCGCCTCACACACCCGAAATATGAAGTAAAGAAAATTTACGAAGTGCATGTAGACAAGCCCGTTACCAAACAGCAATTAGATAAAATTGCCAGCGGTATTACGCTGGAAGACGGATTTATTCGGCCGGACGCCATAGCCTATGCCGACGCAAAAGACAAAAGCATCGTAGGCATAGAAATTCACAGCGGCAAAAACCGGATCGTGAGACGTATTTTTGAACACTTAGGATTTAAAGTAAAAAACCTCGACAGGGTGATGTATGGCATCTTCACCAAAAAAAATGTAGACAGGGGCAAGTGGCGCCTGCTTACGGAAAAAGAGATCCGCTTACTAAAGCACCTGAATACTTCTTTCGGCAACAAAAAAACTTCCTGACCTGCTGTGCAAAAATTAAAACCCGAAATCATTTTTGAAGATGAGGCTATTGTGGCGGTCAACAAGCCGTCTGGCTTATTGTCGGTACCCGACAGGGAAGGAAAAGAAATTGCTTTAAAGCAATTACTGCAACAGCAATACGGGCAAATATGGACAGTGCACCGCTTAGATAAAGACACCAGCGGCGTAATTGTATTTGCTAAAGATGAGGTTAGCCATAAGTTTTTATCGAAACTGTTTGAAGGCAGGGAAGTAGAAAAATATTATACCGGCCTGGTACATGGCGTTCCTTCTGCCGAAAGCGGTTCGGTTGATGCAGCGATCATGGAGCATCCTGTAAAAAGGGGGTTGATGGTAACCAATAAAAAAGGCAAGCCTGCGCTTACTGACTATACGCTCACCGAAAGCTTTGGCAGCTTTTCGCTGATGCGGTTTCGCATACACACCGGTCGAACGCACCAGATACGGGTGCACATGAAACATACCGGGCATCCCATTGTTTGCGATCCACTGTATGGAAATGGTGAGCCTGTAATGTTATCGGCTATCAAAAAGAAATTTAATCTTTCAAAGAAAGAAGATGAAGAAAGGCCCTTGTTTAACCGCTTAGCGCTTCATGCTGAAAAACTGCAATTTACAGATGCTAAGCAGCAAAAGCGTTTGCTTGAAGCACCCCTTCCAAAAGATATGCGCGCCTTCCTCCAGCAGTTAAGAAAATGGAAAGGACAAGCCTGATCCCGGCTGTTGTTTTATTCCCACGAATGCAAAGCCAGTATGGGCAAGCTGCTGTGGTAGGCCAGCTTTTTCGTATTGCTGCTTTTGAACAGTCCTGAAAGGAACGTATGCTTACGCGGAACAGTGATGATAATATCCGCGCTATACTCTTCTGCGAACTTATCTACCGCCGCTGTAAAGTTTTCTTCCAGCACAAAAAAGAAATGCGGGTTATAATCTTTCAGCAGGGGTTCTAATATTCTTTTTTCTGCCAGCTCCGATTCGGGAACTGCCGCGTGGGTCGCAGTTACATGCACTACATACAGCTCCGGCTGAAGCAGATCCAAAACTTTCTTTAAGGGCCGTAAAGGGGTGGTAGATTCCACATTTTTCAGATCGGAAGTAAAGATAACGCGATCAATTTTTTTGTAAGACGCGTTGCCGGGTATAATAAAAACCGGGCAAATGTCTTTACTGATCACATTCAGCGTATTGCTCCCAATAATTAATTGTTCAATCTTGCTGCTGCCGGTAATGCCCATTACAATAAGGTCAGCTTCATTTTGCTTTACATATTTTTCGAGGCAGGGCGCCAGGCGGCCTTCTTCGGCTACCACATCAACCGGAACTTTTGAAACGGCTTCTAATTCCTTTTTAAGATTATTTAAAGCCATAATGGCCACATTCTTCCTGGCATCCGGATCAATCAGCAAAGGAGTGCCATCAGAGCCCGCGATAATTGTTTCATACACATAATATAATGTAACGATGCTACCGGGGAGGTCTGCCGCCAACTGAACAGCGTATTTTGCCGCGTTTACAGCGGGTTCGGAAAAATCTACCGGTGCAATGATCTTTTTCATGAATATATAGTTTATATGAACAAATGTAGTTTTGAAGATACGAAATACCCGCTTGCAGCCGCTGATTTATGTGAGGAGATGAGCTGATTGTTATCAGGTACCGGTGATTGCTTGTTTGGTTACTGTCCGGAAAAACAATTCGTCCGTTTATATCGGGAAGACATAGATGGCACCGGAGACTTTCAGCTTTTTTTATGTTCCCAACAACCCCTGAGTTCCACGAAAAAAATTGTATGTCTTTACTGCAACAATGCCAGCAAATGTTTTATCCTTGCAACCGTTTCTTCCTTGCCCAACAGCTCAGCAATATGAAACACGCCCGGTCCAAATTTGCCGCCAACCAGCATAATGCGGAGTGGTAACAGCAATTCCCCCGGTTTTATTTGATGGGCTGCCGCCATTTCTTTAAAGCCGGTTTCTAAGTCATGCGCATTCCAGTTGCTGTTTAATTCAAAGCTGCGGATCAGTTCGGCAAAGAACACCTGTTTGGCTTCATTCCATTTTGGTTTTACTGCGTCTACATCATATTTTTCGGGGGCCTTAAAAAAGAAACCGGCCTGCTCCACAAAATCGGTTAATAAAACGCAGCGTTCTTTCACCAATTCCAATACCTGTATAAATTGCGCCTGGTCTGTTATGGCTATGCCCTTATTTTCCAATAGCTCCTTTACCTGTAACTCGTAACCTGTAACCTGCAACTTCTTTATCCATTCATGATTGAACCATTTCGCTTTTTCATAATCAAATTTCGCACCGCCGCTGTGCACTCTTTCTATAGAAAATTTTTCAACCAGCTCAGCTTTGGTAAATATTTCCTGCTCCGTGCCATCATTCCAGCCCAGTACAGCCAGCAGGTTAATGAACGCTTCGGGTAAAAATCCTTTTTCTTTAAACCCTTCCGTAAGCTCATCGGTTTTTGGATCGGTCCAGCTCATGGCAAAAACCGGGAAGCCATATTTAGCGCCGTCCCTTTTGCTAAGCTTTCCGTTTGGCCCCAGTATTAAGGGCAGGTGCGCCCATTGCGGCATGGCATCTAACCCGAATAAATATTTCCATAGCAAAATATGTACGGGAGCGCTGGGCAGCCATTCCTCGCCACGAAAGGCGTGACTGATCTCCATTAAATGATCATCCACTACCACTGCCAGGTGATAGGTAGGCATGCCATCGGCTTTTAGTAATACCTTGTCATCCACCAACGAAGTATTAAAGCTTATTTCGCCACGGATCATGTCGGTAAAGCTCACCGTTTCGTTTTCCGGCATTTTAATGCGTATCACATGCCGGGTATTTTCATCTAATAATTTTTTTACTTCGTCTTCCGGCAGGGTAAGGGAATTGCGCATTTTAGCACGTATAGTAAGATCGTATTGGGGAGAAGGATTTTGCGCTGTTTTAAAATCCACCCGCATTTTTTCCAGCGCTTCAGGTGTGTCAAATGCATAGTAGGCATAGCCCTTTTTTACTAACTGTTCGGCATACTGCCTGTACCGGGTTTTTCTTTCACTCTGCCGGTAGGGTCCGTATGCCCCGCCATGGATGGGGCTTTCATCAGGCTCCAGCCCTGTCCATTTCAAACAGTTGAAAATATATTCCTCCGCTCCGGGCACATAGCGGCTCTGGTCGGTATCCTCAATACGCA
>CAYVEI010000126.1:0-14022 GCA_964450515.1 uncultured Terrimonas sp.
CATTTATTTTAATTCTATCCGGGCTTTCCTGCCAAAGAAACGGGTAATGGAATCCCTGCTGCGGCCGGTATCCGATAACGGCCCGGTAATTAGCGTGTATAACTTAAAAGAAACAGAGTCTTCCGTACTGAGCTTTACATCATAGCCCATTTTCAGCAATTCCTCATGCCTGCTTAAAGCCCGCTGACGGCGGGAGGTTTCAATGATTACTTTATAGGAAGTATTGCCATTATTGGCGGGAGGGGAAACAACCGCGCTGTCTGCACCCGTTGCCGCAGAATCCTGTGCTGCAAGTGGTGAAGGAAGTACAGGCTGAATATTTTCTAATGTATTAGCCTGCCTGGCTTTACCCGTCTGCCATTGCTGAAAAAAATAATACACAATCCATCCTATTATTGCCAGTCCAAGCACCATGGCAAACGATACCAGTAATTTACGAAGTGTGTTTTCAGATGTTTTGCCCGGTTGGGGATAGCCATTACCGAATGACATATCATCAGTACGCTCTTCTCTTTTTGCAGGGCGTTTTTTGGAAATGATCTCTTCCGGAACAACAGCCACTATTGCTTCATTTCCCTGGATAAAATCATAATCATTACTGTCGTTTAAGATTAAAGTACCCAACCCTTCAATATAAAACTGCTTGCTTACATTTAATAGCTGCTTGCCAATATTCAAAAAATCTTCCAGGTCTGATGAAGCCAGTGGTCTTATTTTCCCGGTGCGCAGCGCAATAAAATCAATAAGTCCCCCGTCTTCCGGGGTTTTTTTATCGGGAGCAAATTGTATGGTATTTCCGGGAAGCCGGATTTTTCCTTTTTCATTTTCAAATGGATTTTCATAAAAATTATCCAATACAAATTCACCAATGCCCTGTAACTGCATTTTTTTATTTTGGAGCAGGTATTGTCCAAGTAAATGTGCTATCTTCAAAATCCTGGCTGTTTTTAGTAAAGAATGATCCCGGTATCAGAGGCACAAGTTACAAAAATATCAAAAGGAACAGGGTACAAGTTTTGGCTTTGGGCAGCTTTTAAGGCAGAAAGCTTAAAAGGTAAAACGGCTCTTTTTCCGGGCTGCCTTATATTTGCACATTAACTGTTACTATTATGCTAAGTGAGGAAGAAAAGGCATTTATTATATATTGGGAGCGAAACCGGGTACGGCAAAAAAAAGTATTTTACCAGTTACTTGTTGGTCTTCCCTTAGGGCTGCTGCTTGCGCTGCCTATATTAGTTAATTATTTGTCGGGATGGGATAAAAGAGCCACTATGGTAGGTAATACGCAGTCTAACCCGCTGGTATTAATTATAGCGGTATTGGCTATAGCCTTTTTTTTTGCCATATTTAACAAACGCCATAAATGGGAAATGAATGAGCAGCGCTATCTTGAATTAAAGCACGCGAAAGAAGATGATGTTAAAACGGAGTAAGGATGCAACGTTTTGGTAAGCGCCCGTATCATTGAAAATAAAGAAAAATTATATGAGAAAAATCGCCTTTTATGGTTTTGTAGTGTTCGCTGTGTTTGCATTTACATCATGTTTGAAAAAGGATTCGGGTTGCCCTTACAACGAGTTGAGTGTTAAAGCGCCGGATAGCGAGGTACAGCAGGTTGAACAGTACCTTGCCGGCAAGGGATTAACCGCGCTTAAAGATTCATCGGGTGTTTATTATGTTGTTGAAGCTGCCGGCGCCGGCAAAGTGCCTGATGTATGTTCAATAATCAGCGTAAATTATACCGGTTCATTGACCAACGACCAGGTTTTTGACAAAAGCAACGGAACGCCGGTATCTTTCCGGCTGGGTGAGTTGATCCCCGGCTGGCAAAAAGGGCTTAAATATATTAAATCCGGTGGTAAAATAAAGCTGTTTATCCCCCCCAGCCTGGGTTATGGCGATCAAGATCGAAAAGATGCTAATGGCAATGTGGTGATACCGGCTAATTCGATCCTTGTGTTTTCCTTAGAACTTACCGGGGTGCAGTAAACAAACAAAAATTTTACGCCAAAGGCTTTGAGGTATTCATATACTTCAAAGCCTTTACCTTTATATAAACGTATACCATTGCCCCACGAAGCCATTTCTGTATTTGATATGTTTAAAATAGGTGTTGGCCCATCCAGCTCTCACACGCTGGGCCCATGGCGGGCGGCGCAATTGTTTACCGCTAAGCTGGCAGAGCGGCAGTTGTTGGATGAGGTGGTATCCTTACAGGTGCTACTATACGGTTCTTTAGCTAAAACGGGTAAGGGGCATGGTACCGATATTGCCGTTCAACTGGGCTTGTGTGGCGAAGATCCCGAAACCTTTGCCGTGGAAAATATCAATGATTGTATCAATGCTATTGCACTTAATAAGAAAATACGGCTACAGGCGAAGCATGATATTGTATTTAACCCCCCGGAAGATATACTTTTCCTGGTAAAAGAAATACTTCCTTTTCATCCTAATGCGCTTACCTTTTTAGTAACGCTTGAAAACGGGAACAAAATTACCGAAACCTATTACTCTGTTGGCGGGGGCTTTGTGCAGCAGGAAGGAAAAGAAACAGGAAAAGCCAGTGTGGTGCAACTGCCCTTTCCCATCAATACCGCTTCTGATCTGTTGCACTGGTGCATGAAGGGCTTAGGCATATACGAGGTGGTAATGGAAAATGAAAACGCCTGGCGGACGGAAGAAGCTACCAGGGAAGGAATTTTACGCATATACCGGGTAATGCAGGACTGTGTGTATAAAGGTTGCCATGCAGGAGGCATGCTCCCCGGCGGACTCAATGTAAAGCGCCGTGCCGCCGCGTTGAATAAGAAGTTGTTGCAGGGGAGAACCTATGCCGATTACGATACATGGATAAAAGCCATACAGGAAGGGGGAAGCGGGTTTAGCTATATCATAGACTGGGTAAGCTGCTTTGCGCTTGCCGTTAATGAGCAGAACGCTTCATTCGGGCGTGTGGTAACCGCGCCTACTAACGGCGCCGCCGGTGTTGTTCCGGCTGTACTGCTCTACTACCTTATTTTCTGCGGGAGCGATACGGAAGAAAATGTTATCCGGTTTATTTTAACCGCCTCGGAAATAGGCAGTATTTTTAAAAAAGGAGCAACCATCTCCGCGGCAATGGGCGGCTGCCAGGCCGAGATCGGCGTTTCATCTGCCATGGCGGCCGGGGCCTTAACCGAAGCGATGGGCGGCACACAAAAGCAGTCCCTTATGGCTGCTGAAATAGCTATGGAACATCACCTTGGCTTAACCTGCGACCCTATTGCCGGACTGGTGCAGGTGCCTTGTATAGAAAGAAATACTATGGGCGCCATAAAAGCCATCACCGCATCGCAGCTCGCTTTACAAAGCACCCCCGATTTTGCCAAAGTTTCTTTGGATGCTGTAGTAAAAACCATGTGGGATACAGCGGTTGATATGAACACCAAATACAAGGAAACCGCCGAAGGCGGGCTGGCGGTTAATATACCTTTGGGTTTGAAGGAATGCTGATGGGCCAACCTGCAAGGTCTGCTGAACTGCAAAGCAGCCCGGCAGACCTTGCAGGTTTGATGGGAACGTCCGACTGGCGTCATCCAGGCGGGCGACTGAACAGGCGGGTGGAAATGTGAATACATGGCTGACTGAATGCGCGGTGGAGATTTGAAAATAGGATCAGGTCGCAAAGCATTATGATGCTTTAATTTTTGGGATTTAGTGGCAGCAGTTGCGAACCATAAATGTGGTAAAGTAACAATAGTTCAGGCTCTTTGCATATTTGTCAGGGATAAATACCTGAAGCTACAGTAGTACCACAGCTAAATCATGGCCTGTGCACGGATGTGTTGTATCCTCATCCGTGCTTGAACTTTTTGTTACTTTTTCTTTCAAGAGAAAAAGTAAAAGAACATTATTGCTAAAGAGACAAAAAGTAAAGAGTAAGCATTCTTCTTATAAGGACTGCTCTGTTTGTTGAGCAGACCTTCCAGGTTTTGCCGGGCAAACCTTGCTGGTTTATCACGGCAGAAAAAACCGTTCAAATTCACTATCAATCTGGAAATGGTTCAATCCCGTAGCTTTTAGGCGCTGTGCATCTTTTTCCGCTTCAGCCGCCGGGTTGGTAAACCGCCTGTAACGCCAGGCGTTTACCACGCCTACCGGGAGTATGTTATTAAGCCCGGCCCATTCCACATCGTCACGGGTAATTTCGTTGCCAAACAGGTAATAATGAGAAGGGCTGTAGCCCGGCTTCAGCATATTTTCCTCTAATTGCTTCCTGGTGCAGCTCAACTTTATTTTACCGGTGAAGAAATCCGTTGATTCGCTGGTGCCGATCATCAATGCCGCTTTATCCAGCTTGTATTTTTTAAGTATAGCAACTACTTTGGAAAACAAAACCGTGTCGTTACCACTGATCTTATTGTCAATCATTACATCAATCTTTCCGCTGCAATATTGCAGTGCTTCTTCAAATTGCAGTACTTTGCTGCCTCCTGTATTGCTTTTTAATTTCCTGATCTCTTTCCATGTTATTTCCGATACCGGCTTATCCAGTCCGAAGTATCGTTTAAAATTCATATCATGATGAATGATCAGTACGCTGTCTTTTGTGAGCCGCAGGTCAATTTCCACCATTTTATAGCCGCGTTCAATAGCGGCTTTAAGCGCAGGCAAACTGTTTTCAGCACGGTTGCTGTCTACCACACCACCGCGGTGGGCAATTAAATAATAGTTATTGTGTGATGATTGAGCAAAAGATGCCAGCCCTGTTCCAATGAAAACAAGCAGTAATGTAATATAGCAGGTAAATGATTTTTTCAAAATATGCAAGATTTGAGATAAAGTTAAATGGTTTGTTATTACAAGAAATATTTTTACATACATTTACTGCAAATACAACCTCGTCATCAGCGAAACATCCTCCGTTTGATCTCTGAATGGTTATAGCCGCCTAAAATTGTGTTTCTGTATGCGCGTTTCCCTTACTTTACTCTGCATGCTGTTCTATTTTACCGCCTGTAAGCAACAAACCCCCGATGATCATCTTCTTGAGCTGTTGCCGGTTGAAATAACGGGTATAGATTTTCGCAATGAGATACAGGAAGATGAACAATTCAATATTCTTACATTTGAATATTTTTATAATGGTGCGGGGGTAGGTGTGGGCGACTTTAATAAAGACGGGCTACAGGATATTTTCTTTACCGCTAACATGGGCAGGAGCAGGCTGTATTTAAATGAAGGTGCATTCCGGTTTAAAGATATTACTGAAGCTTCGGGCATTCATACAGCCGGCAAATGGGCCTCGGGTGTGTCGGTGGTGGATATTAACCAGGATGGTTTACCGGATATATATGTTTGCTTTGGCGGTCCTCACGAAGCGGCACAACGAGCTAACGAGCTGTATATTAATAACGGGGATAATACTTTTACAGATAAAGCCCCGGTATATGGCCTGGCAGATACGGGGCATAGTGTGCAGGCTGTTTTTTTTGATTACGACCGCGATGGGGATCTGGACATGTATCTGCTTACCAATATTACAGATGAAATGGGCCCTAATGTTATCCGTAAAAAAAGAATACATGGCGAAATGCCGAATACAGACAGGCTCTACCGTAATAATGGTAATGGCACCTTTACCAATATATCTCAACAGGCCGGCATTACCATAGAAGGATATGGGCTGGGCGTTTCTGCATGTGATATTAATGAAGACGGGTGGCCGGATATTTATGTATCCAATGATTATTTATCCGATGATCTTTTATATATCAATAACCGTGATGGCACATTTACCGACAGGGCTGCTGCCGTATTTAAGCACACCAGCTATTCGGCAATGGGAAATGACATAGCCGATTATAATAACGATGGCAAACCTGATATTTATACGGTGGATATGCTGCCACCGGATAATTATCGTAAAAAAATGATGATCGGCGCTACACCTTATGACAGACACCGGTCGGAAATTCAATATGGTTACGCGCCGCAGTTCTTGCGCAATACGCTGCAACTGAACCGGGGAACAGGTAAAGACAGCCTCCCTTCTTTTAGTGAAACGGGCCAACTGGCAGGTGTAGATGCAACAGACTGGAGCTGGAGTGCTTTATGGGCCGACCTGGATAATGACGGCTGGCGCGACCTGATCGTTACCAATGGTTATCCGCGGGATATTACCAACCGCGACTTTATTAATTATAACGCGCAGTCGGTAATGAAAGGACGTGGTAACGATGGCGTGAGTAAACGAACAATGACCGTGCTGAAGGAGCTCGGCGGCGCTTTCCTGAATAATTTTATTTTTCAAAACAGGGGCGATCTTACTTTTGAAGATCAGTCGGCCAACTGGGGCTTTACACACAAAACCTATTCCACAGGAGCGGCATACGCCGATCTGGACAATGACGGCGACCTGGATATTATTATCAGCAATACCGGGTCACCTGCTTCCATATACCGGAACAATACTGACCGGAAAGCACAAAATCATTATCTTAAAATTGCATTATCGGGCCCGCCGGGTAATATGCAGGGGTACGGAACAAAAATAAAATTGTTTGCCGGCAACCTTACTTTATATCATGAACATTTCCCGGTAAGGGGTTTTCAGTCAACGGTAGACGAAACCATTCATTTTGGACTGGGTAAGCAAACCGGGATAGACTCATTGCAGGTAGTATGGCCCAACGGTAAAGTACAAACGCTGTATGCGGTTCAGGCAAACCGGGTATTGCAACTGAACTATGCCGGCAGCAGCGTGGCTCCGCAGGCTGCTGTACATCCGGACGCTACCATAATATTTGAACCGGCTAACACTGCTTATGCCATTCATTACCGGCACCACGAAACACCTTATACCGATTTTAATATTCAACCGCTTCTTCCGCATAAACTTTCTCAAAGCGGACCCGGCATAGCAGTGGGCGATATCAATGGCGACGGCAGGGATGATTTCTTTGTGGGAGGCGCCTATAATCAATCCGGACAGCTTTTCTTTCAACAGGCTAACGGAAGCTTTGTTACGAAGCCATTGATAACCGGCAAGAAATATGAAGAAGATATGGGCGCGCTCTTTTTTGATGCCGACAATGACGGCGACCTGGATTTATATATTGTGAGTGGAGGAAATGAATTCGTTACCGGCTCTCCTTATTACCAGGACCGGTTGTATATAAATGATGGTAAGGGACTTTTTACATTGAAACGGGATGCCCTGCCCGAAATGCATACGAGCGGCTCATGTGTAATTGCCGCTGATTTCGATAAAGATGGTGATCTTGATCTTTTTGTGGGAGGCCGGCTCACGCCACAGCATTATCCCGCAGCCGGTATCAGCCAGTTGCTTGAAAACAGGAACGGGATTTTTGTTGATGTAACAAATGAAAAGGCGCCGGGCTTGAAGGATATTGGTATGGTAACGGCGGCTTTATGGACAGATGTGAACAATGATAACCATATTGACCTGGTTATGGTGGGAGAATGGATGCCTGTAACCCTGTTCATTAATAATAACGGAACTTTCTCAAATGTCACGGAGCAGGCGGGGTTGTTGCATACTGTTGGCTGGTGGAACAGTATACAGGCCGCCGATTTTGACCAGGACGGTAAAACAGATTATGTACTTGGAAACCTGGGGCTGAACAGCCGGTTCAGAACTTCTGAAAAAGATCCTTTGAAAATGTATGCATACGATTATACTAAGCCCGGCGCCATGGACGCCATCATCTCTTACAGCCAGGATGGCATTAGCTACCCTATCCATCCGCGCGATGATCTGATGCAACGGATGCCTTTTTTGAAAAAGCAATTCCCCCTGTATAAGGATTACGCTAATGCGAAGATGGAAGACCTGTTTCCACCGGAACTGCTTTCAAAAGCAATATCCGTAACGGCCAACACTTTTCAAACCGCTTATTTGCATAACAACGGCACACAGCCCTGGAAGCTAAAGCCGCTTTGCATGGAAGCACAGTTTGCGCCGGTGTTTGGTATGCTTGCCGGTGATTATGACGCTGATGGTTTTGCTGATATATTGCTAACCGGTAACTGGTACGCAACGGAGGTTATTTCGGGGCAGTATGATGCCTTTAAAGGCCTGTTTTTAAAAGGCAACGGACAAGGCGGGTTTTCAGTAAAGGAAAATGGATTTCGCGCGGAGGGAGATGCAAAAGGACTGGCTGAGATCAGAACAACAAAAAATACGCTGTTACTGCTTGCGGCAATAAATAACGACAGTCTTGTTGCGCTGGAAAATAAATCACGCAGCAAATTACAGGCCTTTGCTGATATCCGGCCCAATGATGCTTATGCTGTTATTGAGCTGGGCAATGGGAAACAGATCAGGCAGGAATTCTATTATGGCTCCGGATATTTTTCTCAACCGGGCAGGTACCTGTATATACCCGCCGGCGCCGTATCTGCAACGGTGTATAATTTTAAAGGAGAGCAACGGGAATTGAAAAATATACATACAGCTTCAAAGTAACAGGAAGGGTTATAACGGGCTTATTTTACCACTGTGCTGTCTGTTTTTGAAAAATATCTTACCTCATATTTTTCCTGATTCTTACCCGGGAACAGCGGTAATTTGTTTTTACGCAGCACCATACGGTTTTTATCAATATGCAGTATAATATATTCCGATACGGGATTCCCGTTCATGTCATTAAAGAAGAGCATTGAATCATTACAATAATATTGAAATAAAAGCTGTTCTCCCATGCCTTCATGCAATACGGTGCTATCCGCTCTGTAACGGAATACTTCAACAGGATGCGGGTGTTTGTTCATGAAATCAAAGCCATTATAATAGTCGTATATGGAATCTACCCGCCATGCGCCAATGATTTTTTGCTGAACAGCGGCAGATGAACAGGCGTACAAGCCAAAGCATACAACAACCGGCAGGAAATTAAGAAAAGCTTGTTTCATCATTAATGAAAGCTTAAGATACACAAACGTACGATCCAACTGGTATAAAAGCATCCCCGGCATTTCAGGGATCAACACCGGGGATGCTTTACAAACTATTTAAGCCTTAGTCGAAATCCGGATTCTGAACAAGCGTTCCGTTGCTCAGGTCAATTTGTCTTTGTGGCAAAGGGAAAAGATAATTTTTAGGAACAACAAAAGTTCTGCCCGGCTTCCACGGGCCCCTGTCAATAGCATAATGCGCCGGCAGGTTAATAATGCCAGCTCTGTTCCAGCGCATTAAATCGAGGTGGCGTTCGTTTTCGCCGGCAAGCTCAACACGTCTTTCATGTATAAGTTCCGTCATGGTTGCGTTTTCCACATCAGGCAAACCATTTCTGTCTCTCACCGCGTTAATTTCAGCATCTCCGTTTTGCGATGATCTTATTTTTGCTTCCGCAACCAGCAGGTATACATCGGCGGCACGCAATAAAGGGATATTCATGTTATTATCTAAACCGCCATCGGGCCGCCATGATACATATTTCCTGAAAAAATAGCCGGTGTTGGTAAGCCCGGCGTATACTTCGGTAGGTCCGCTTGAACCACCGATGTCAATAATGTCTCCGATTTTAGCCATAGTATAGGTAAGGCGCGGGTCATCGGTTTCAAATTCATCTTCCAGGTCTTTGATCGGCTCATTAAAGCCCCATCCGCCCCATGGACGCGGAGCAGAATAAATGGAAGTAACATTCTCTGTCCATCCTTCGGTACATTGTATAGAAAACAACATTTCGGGGTTGTTCTTTGTAGCGGGTGTAAAGTTATCTCCGAAGCTTGGTGCTAATGCATAAGGGCCGGTAATGACTTTGTTGCCATATTCAATGGCTTTCTCCCAGTTTTCGCGGTATACATAAAACTTGGCAAGATAGCCCCAGGCAGACCCCTTGGTGGCCCTGCCTGTATTAGCTGCATCGTTTTGCAATAGCAGCAGGTCTGCAGCTTTCACAAAATCTTCTTCAATCCGCTGATGCATAGAATCGAGAGAAGCTTTTGGCTTATTGAAATCATTATTGATAACATCCGCTTCGGTAATAACAGGCACCTGCCCGTATATTTTATAAAACTGCCAGTAAATCAAACCTCTTACAAAATAGGCTTCACCTAAAATGCGGTTCTTCAGCGTTTGATCCATATCAATTCCGGGAACATTAATAAGCACTGCATTCGCTCTCGATATCACTTCGTATTTTCTGGACCAGCTATCGTTTAACTGCACATTACTGGGTTCGTAGGTAAACTCCTCAATGGCCTGGTCTTCGGGGTGATCGCCTGCCCTCCACTGGTCATCGGAACAAATGTCCCAGGTTTGTTCGGTATGAGCAAACAGGTATTCATCACCCAGAAAAGAATACAGGGCGTTGGATGCGGCGATGGCATCATCGGCATTGCGCCAGAAATCTGCCGAGGTAGATTGCCCGTATGGCGGGGAATTCAGAAAGCCTTTTTTGCAGCTATGGAATGAAATGATGAGTAATGCAAATAAGCCCGTGATAATAATTTTATTTTTCATTGTACTGCGTTTAATCTTTTAAAATGTAACGTTTACACCAAATGTCCAACTGCGCGATTGCGGGTACTGGGCAATATCTACATTGATCTGCTTATTGCCGTCCGAGTAACCTAATTCCGGGTCAAGACCGGAATATTTGGTGAAAGTGAAAACATTCTGTCCTGTAACATACACTCTCAGTTTGCCTATGCCTGCCCTTTCCGTAAGATTGAGCGGAAGTGTATAACCCAGTACGATATTTTTTAAACGGAGAAAGTCTCCTTTTTCAATAAACATATCGGATGTGCGGTAGTTGCGGTTATCTCTCCGGGTGGTCATTCTTGGTATGGTATTGCTGGTATTGGGTCCTGTCCAGCGATCAGCCACTTCAGCATACATATTAAAAGAATAGGTAGGGTCCAGTCCCTGCATCCTGTCGGCATTAAAAATGCTCAGTCCTGCATTACCTAAAAGAAAAAGCGAGAGGTCTATACCCTTGTATTCAAAATCGGCATTGAAGCCATACACTACTTTAGGATGAGGGCTTCCTAATATGGTACGGTCGTTTTCGTCAACCATGCCATCGTTATTCAGGTCAAGGAAGCGCACGTCTCCGGGGGCAATTAGCCCTGCTGTTCTGCGGGAATCGTTAGTAATGTTCGCGTCTTTGTCAATATCTTCCTGTGTCTGGTATAATCCATCTGTTTTCCACCCGTAAAATACCGCAATTGGAGAGCCTTCATACGTTCTGGCAGTTTCTTCCTGCGGACGGCCATAGGACGCCGATCCGATATAATTACCATCATAAAGTTTGATCACTTTATTTTTGATAAATGAAGCATTGCCACTAAAACTGTAATTGAAATTCCCCGCACTGTTGCGGTAGGTAAGATCAATTTCAAGTCCCTGGTTGCGGAGTATGCCCACGTTCTGATCAGGGATGCCTAAGGTACCCACTGTTCCGATGGTAGGTGGAGACAACAGCATATCTCTTGTTGTTTTAATGAAATAGTTGAAGTTGGCCTGCAGAGTGCGTTTCAGTAATTCAACATTCAGTCCAATATTGGTCATCTCTGCTGTTTCCCAGGATATTCTATAGTTAGGCAAACGTGTTTGATTAGAGCTTACAACCGTATTGTCGTTAAAAGAGTACCTTTCACCGCCGCCAATCAATGCCAGGTATTGCAGTCCGCCTACATTCTGATTACCCAATTGTCCCCATCCGCCGGTTAGCTTTAGCTCATCAATGAAGCCAGCGTTATCAAAAAATTTTTCTTCCGAAATTCTCCATCCGGCAGAAAATGCGGGAAAGTAGCCCCATTTATTTCCTTCGGCAAACTTGGAAGAACCGTCTGCCCGGAAAGTAGCGGTAAACAAATACTTCCTGTCAAAATCGTAATTCACTCTTCCAAACCACGAGGATAAGGCATCATAGCTGCGGTTGCCACCGATGCTGCTGAGCGTTTGCCCAACATCTAAGAACCGTTGATTCAGTGCTTCATTAATGAAATCTCTTTTTGCCGCGCTGAACCAATCGCCGTTAAAGGTTTGAGCGGTATATCCTCCCACAAAATCTACACGGTGCAGGTCTGCAAATGTTTTATTATAGGAAAGAAAATATTCTCCTAATAAGGAATAAGACTCGCTGAAGTTCCTGCTCAAAGAATTATTGTTGGTGGTGCGGGTTTGATCGGTAACAACAGTACTAAAATTCCTGCCGGTGTAATGATTGGCATCTAACCCGAAATTCGCCTTTAATTTCAATCCTTTTATAATTTCCAGTTCAGCATTTAAATTTCCCAGTATGCGGTTATTAATATTAGACGCATCCGTATTATTGGCAGTGAAAACCGGGTTGTTGATATCTCCGTATTCATTTGATGCTTTTGATGTGCCCCAGGTGCCATCGGCATTTTTAACCGGTATAAAAGGCATGAAACGGATAGCGCTCCATATAATACCATCCTGCGCTGATAAAGTATTGAGACTATTGTCTTTTGAATGGGTTAACTGGATGCTTTCGCCAATTTTCAGGCGTTTGCCTACTTTATGATCAGAGTTTACCCGTAAGCTTAACCTGCGGAAAAAAGAATTGGTGATCAGCCCTTTTTCATCGTAATAGCCGCCGGATATCATGTACGATGATTTTGCACCGCCACCCGAAATCGCAATATCGGCGTTATTTACCTTACCCGTACCCAATAGCTCCTTCTGCCAGTTGGTGCGCTGTACGGCATTGTCGGCATTGTTCCACACTTCGTTAACCGGTAAGCCATCGTTGGTATACCGTTCGCGTTTTAATTCAACCAGCGTAGCGGCATCCAGCATGTCCAATGTTTTTAGCGCATTGGAAAAGCCGGTATAGGCATTGAGTGATATGGTGGAGGGTTGTTCAAAGCCTCCGCGTTTGGTAGTAACGATCACCACGCCGTTAGCAGCACGGGTACCATAAATAGCGGAAGCCGAAGCATCCTTTAATATTTCGATAGACGCAATGTCGTTGGGGTTAACCGAATTAAGCCCTCCGGCAGGCACGCCATCTATAATAACCAACGGGTCGGCATTGTTAATTGTGCCGGTGCCCCTGATACGGATAGCGCCCGCATTACCCGGACTGCCGCCGCTTCTTACCACGTTTACGCCGGCTGTTCTGCCCTGCAATGCCTGGGTAACGCCAGATACGGGGAGGTTTTGTACTTCCGTGCCTTTTACCGAGGCTACGGCGCCGGTTACATCTTTTCTCTGCTGTGTGCCATAGCCCACCACCACCACTTCCGATAAGGAAGCGGCAATGCTTGAAAGCGTAACATTAACCTGCGTTCTGCCGGTTACGTCTATTTCTTTTGAAGTATAGCCTGTGAAAGAAAATACCAAAACCGATTCATTAGCGGCTAAGCCAATGCTGTAATTGCCATTGGCATCCGAAACCGCTCCTTTGGCGGTTCCTTTTACCGTAATATTTACAGATGTCAGCGCTTCACCGGAAGATTCATCCGTTACCCTGCCTGTAACAACGGTTTGCGCCATGGCAAAAGCAGAGAAAAAGATGCCGGAAATAAGCAGAAAGAGCGTTTTTGGAAACAGAAATCGTTTCATAATTGTTTGGAGTTAAGTAATGAGTAACAGCAAAAACAAATGTCTTTTATAAATGCATCCCGGCATATTAAGTTTGTATGAAGCCTAATAGCACGGAAGCTATTTTACCGCTTGCGGAAAGGTTACAATAATAAGAAGGCTAAAAAGATTGCTGTAGCAAGAACAACCGGATAAACGGGTATGGTGCTGTAACCGGAATAAGATTACATTCACAGGCATCAGCCTTTTTTTCTTTTCCTGACTATTGCCGTTCGCACAACTGGTAATATTTCATCTCCGTGTATTCCTGTATAATAAATATACTGCCGGAGCCGGTTGCCTGGTAAAATTAATATAAATAGTTAACTACTTGTTAACCAGGGTAAACTTACTTAATATTCATAGATAAAACCTGATAAAGGAATTGCAAACGTTTGCAATTCTTTTAATAACATTGGGAGTTGACAGCAATGTAACAACTATGACCCGTTTTTTGCCGT
>CAYVEI010000127.1:0-14016 GCA_964450515.1 uncultured Terrimonas sp.
CCTCCATTTCTCTCGGCAATAAAATATTGTTCTATACCTGCTTTGGTGAGCATACCGTACGTTTTAAGCTACTTTACCGTATTGTCATTTTCAATAATTTCAGCCGGCCTTCAAAAGGAGGATATTTCACGGCAGGATCAATCCATACCGGTGTTTTTAATACGGACTTTAACCTGCTGAAGGTATCGAAAGAAAATTTTCCGTGATAGTTGCCCATGCCGCTATTGCCAACGCCTCCGAAGGGCATGGAATGGCTGGCGAAATGCGCCAGAGTATTATTGATGCAGCCGCCTCCAAAATGTACTGTATTGATCCACGTTTTTTCTTTCTGCCTGCTGCCGGTAAACAGGTAAAAAGCAAGCGGGTTCGGATTGCGTTCTATAACGGCTAAAGCTTCCTCCATGCTGTTAAAAGTAATAATGGGTAAAACAGGCCCAAATATTTCCTCGGTCATCAGGGGCGCATCCAATGATACATTATCCATTAAAGTAGGTGCAATAAAAAGGCTGGCTTTGTTGTATGCACCGCCAAACAATATATTGCCCTGCTGCAAATAGCTCACCAGCACATCAAAACGTTTTTCATTGATGATTTTGCCATAATCATAACTTAAAGCGCTATCGCCATAAAATGCCTGAATGGCTTTTTTCATCTCCTCCACTAACCTTTCTTTTACCGAAGCATGCACCAGGATATAATCGGGAGCAATACAGGTTTGTCCTGTATTCGTAAATTTTCCAAACACCAGGCGCCTTGCCGCAACAGCTATAGTGGCGTCTGCTTCTACTATTGCCGGGCTTTTACCGCCCAGCTCAAGTGTTACCGGAATAAGTTTTTTTGCCGCCAGCTCATAAATGGCTTTGCCAACCGGTATGCTGCCGGTAAAGAATACATGATCGAACCGGAAAACATTCATCAACTCCGGAATTACCTGCGCGCCCTCGCCCTGCACTACGGAGATATACTCCGGTGGAAAAACAGAACTGATTATTTTTTCAATCAGTACGGCAGTATGAGGCGCCATTTCGGAGGGTTTTATAACGATGCAATTACCCGCCGCAATGGCACCGGCTACGCCCATCATAACCAGTTGCAAAGGATAGTTCCATGGCGCTGTAATGAGCACTACACCCAGGGGATCGCGGTACACCGTACTGCCCGATGGAAAATTAACAACACTCACCGATACGGTTTCAGGCTTCATCCATTCACGCAGGTTTTTAAGCATATAGCTGATCTCCGCCAGTATAAGTCCCAGCTCCGAAAAATAAGCTTCTTCTTTACTTTTTTTGAGATCGGCGTATAAGGCATCATAGATCTCCTGCTCATGCTGCAACAGTGCCTGCTTTAATTTTTTTAGCTGCAGCTTTCTGAAAGCACAGGAACGCGTGACCCCGCTGTTGTAATAAGAACGGATGGGCTGCAAAGCTTCGGTAGCATTCATGTGGTTGATTTGGCCATGTATTGTTTACGCTAAATCTAATTTAGGTTTATTTTGCAGTATTTTTTCAATTTTTTCAATGATCTCAGGAGTGAGCAGTGCAACCACATCAAGCGCTTTTAAATTTTCCTCTAATTGCTGCTTTTTTGTTGCGCCAAGTATGGTGGTGGTAACATTGGGGTTATAGATGGTCCATGCAATGGCAAGAGCCGCCAGCGGCACATCCATCTTTTTTGCCAGTTCTACCAGCTTCTTTACTTTTTTTATTTTATCGTCCTGCACCCACCGTTCTTTCAGCCAGTCGAAGCCTTCAATAGCCAGCCGCGATCCGGCAGGAATACCATCATTGTACTTTCCTGTTAAAAACCCTGCTGCCAGCGGGCTCCATATAGTAGTGCCCATGCCTGCATTTTGAAAAACGGGCAAATAATCCTGCTCCATTTTAAAACGCTCAAACATATTATACTGGGGCTGCTCCATAGCAGGTCCAATGAGTTTATATTGCTGCGCCACCCGGTGGGCTTCCATAATTTCAGCGCCGCTCCACTGGCTGGTGCCCCAGTACAGTATTTTGCCCTGCTGTATTAAATGGTTCATTGTCCATACTACTTCTTCAATGGGTACGGTGGTATCCGGGCGGTGACAAAAATACAAATCTAGGTATTCCACCTGCAGGCGCTGCAGGGCTTCATGGCAGGCTTCAACCAGGTGCTTGCGGCTTAGCCCGGTTTGATTGGGCCTGTTGTGCTTTCCCCTCCAGCCAAAATAGGCCTTGGAAGAAACAACATAAGAGCTGCGTTCCCAGTTTTTTCGCTTCAGCACCCTTCCCATCAGCTTTTCACTTTCGCCTAACGCGTAAACCTCTGCGTTATCAAAAAAATTAATGCCCCTGTCGTAGGCAATGCCCATCAGCTCATCTGCCAAACGATCATCAACCTGTTTATGAAAAGTAACCCAACTGCCGTAAGATACTACGCTAAGCTGCAATCCGGTATGTCCCATGTTACGATAATCCATATCTAAAAAATTAGTAATCAACAATATAAAAAGATGCTCAAATTTAAGTGTTTCTCAGGTAGCAGGCGTGCCGGGGTTGGCTGTAATATCCGTTTATTTCAAAGTTTTTTCCTTTTCTTTGTAAGGAAGGGACTGTATATGGAGCAAAAAAATTATTTTAGCAATTAATTGAGGTATAAACAGGATGAGTTACGAAATTAAACAAGATGGCAAATTCAAATACGTAGAGGAAGGCAATGGTGAAACATTGATTTTACTTCACGGCCTCTTTGGAGCCCTGAGTAATTTTGGGGATCTTATTGAATATTTTCGCAGGCAATACAAAGTGGTGGTGCCTATGCTTCCCTTACTGGAGCTTGATCTGTTGCACACTTCCGTTGGCGGGATAGAAAAATTTGTGCACAAATTTATAGAGCATAAATCCTATTCAGGCATTCACCTTTTAGGCAATTCATTAGGAGGACATGTGGCTTTGCTTTACATTTTGAAACACCCGGAAAATATTAAATCACTGATCCTTACCGGAAGCTCAGGGTTATTTGAAAGCGGGATGGGAGATACCTACCCCAAAAGAGGTGATTATGAATACATCAGGGCTAAAACAGAGCTTACTTTTTACGATCCTAAAGTAGCTACAAAGGAACTGGTAGATGAAGTATTTGAGATTACCACCAACAGGTTAAAAGTGATAAAGATTATTGCATTGGCCAAAAGCGCTATCCGCAACAACCTCGGTGAAGAGCTGAATGAAATTAAACAACCTACTTTGCTGGTATGGGGCAACAACGATTCCATTACCCCGCCTTTTGTTGGCAGGGAATTCAACCGCCTTATCCCTAACAGCGAATTACATTTTATTGATAAATGCGGACACGCGCCTATGATGGAAGTGCCTGATGAGTTTAACAAAATTTTGCATCAGTTTCTCACAAAATTGAATGAACCTGCAGCGGTAAACGGTTAATTGGCATCTATCTGTATAAGAAAATATACTTCTTATGTTTGCAGGAGAACTTATATCGCGGAATATTCCATTTTTACATCTGAATGATAGTGCAGGCAGGGCCTTGCAGGAGATGAACGATTTTCATGTATCTCACCTGCCTGTTGTAGATGATGATAAATACCTGGGGCTGGTTAGCGAAGATGATTTGTTAGATACCGACGACAACCGCACCATGGAAAGCCTGAAAGCAAGCTTTACCAGCCCCTTCGTTCGCCAGAACGACTTCTTTCTGCTGGCGGTAAAAAGAGCCAAAGACCTTCATCTGTCTGTAGTTCCGGTTATTTCCGAACAATATGAATTACTCGGCGCTATTGGTGAAGAAGATTTATTCAGGCAGCTTGCTGTTTTTGCGGGTATTGAAGAACAGGGGGGCGTCATCATATTAGAAATGGAGAAAAATGACTTTTCGGCCGGTGAAATAAACAGGCTCGTTGAATCTAATGACGCCTATATTACCCAGCTAAACAGCTACTTAGATACACCTACCCAACGGCTTACGATCACTATCCGCATTAATAAAGCAGAAATATCAGATATACTGGCTACCTTTCAGCGGCATGAATACAATATAAAATACTACTATGGCGAAGAACTGTACCAAAATGAATTGCAGGATAATTTTGCCCACCTGATGAATTATCTTAATATATAGAGCTCCCTTTATGGTTGCCGGTGAATAAACTTTGCATAATAATCCTATTTTAGTTCTTTAGTCATTAAAAAAATACACATCAATAGTGCGGATGAGCGAACGGTATAAATACCTGTTGTTATGCGGGATGATGCTTTGTTATTTTCAATGTTTGTTGGCCCAGGAAAACGAAGAAATACCCCATGAAGATGATAATGTGCTTAAAGCATCTTTTCTTGCCATACGCAACATTACCATTACCGGCAACAAAATTACCAAGTCATATATCATAGCCAGGGAAATACCCATGAAGGAGAATGGAAGATATTCTATTTCCGACATTCTCAGGAACCTTCCCCGCTCCAAACAAAATTTAATTAATACGGGCCTTTTTATTGATGTTACGGTTGATTTTACCAATTGGTTCAACGATTCTATAGATATTGTTATAGATGTAAAAGAAAGGTGGTATTATTTTCCCGTTCCGTATTTTAAACCGGTTGACCGTAATTTTAACGTCTGGATAAATGAATACAACGCCAGCCTGACAAGGGTAAACTACGGCATCAAGCTTATTGGCAACAATGTAAGCGGCAGAAACGACAAATTAAATATATGGCTTATTACAGGGTATTCGAGGCAGGTGCTGCTGAACTATACAGCGCCATATTTTGATAAAACTTTAAAGAACGGAATGAGTGTTGACTTCCAGTTCTCGCAAAACAAAGAAATCAACTACGCCACGGAAGATAACAAGCAAATATTTTATAAAGATGCGAGCAGGTTTGTAACGGAAAAGCTGCGTATGGGTGTGGGATACAGCTACCGCACGGGTTATATCAGGAGGCATAATGTAAAACTGAGCTATAATGCAAATAAGATCAATGATTCCGTATTTAACCTTAACCCTGAATATTTCGGGAATGCCACAAAATCGGTAAAATATCCCGAATTGAATTATCAATACCAGAATTTTAATGTTAACTATATTCCCTATCCTTTAAGGGGATTCCAATGGGAATTTTCCTTTTTAAAAAGAGGCATTAGCCGCAATATGAACCTCTGGGAGTTTTCCGCGAAAGCGGGAAAATACTGGGAATTGTTTCCAACCTACTATGTTGCGCTACAGGGTGCGGCAACCGTTAAGCTGCCTTTTAACCAGCCTTACTTTAACCGGCAAATGATGGGTTACAACGATATGTTTATGCGGGGGCTGGAATATTATGTTGTGGATGGCGTTGCCGGCGGCCTGTATAAAGTAACATTAAGAAAAGAAGTATGGCGGCCTACCTTACGCACGGGCTTAAAATCGCGTTCTTACGGAAGCATTCCCTTCAGGTTTTATGTGAAAGCCTATGGCGATCTGGGTTATGTGTACAGCAAACCCGTTATGAACGCTAACCCTTTAAATAACCGTTTATTATATACTGGTGGCGCCGGTATAGATATGCTGTCTATTTATGACCTTTCCCTGTTCTTAGAATACAGCTTTAATCAATTAGGGGAAAAGGGCTTATTTTTACAGGCCCGTCTTGGTTTTTAGAAAAATACAACATGAAAATCGCTATATACAGCCGCGGTGGCGAAACCGTAAGGCAGGAAGACCTTATACTGCTTTTGGATGAACTGGAAAAGCATAAAATATCGTGCTATATCCAGCACTACTTTTTTGAGCAGGTCGGGCATCTTTTCCCGCCAAATCAATACCCAACATTTATTGACGCCGGCGACTTAGACGATAGTTTTGAGTGCATAATCAGCATGGGGGGCGACGGTACTTTGTTAGATACCTTAACGTTTATCAGGGATAGTAATATACCCGTGCTGGGCATAAACTTTGGCCGCCTGGGCTTTTTAGCTACTATTGGCAAACATGAGCTTGCCTATACTGTAAATGCGCTGGCTAACCGTACCTATGTAATTGACAAAAGAAGCCTCATTCACCTGGATGCCAGTATCCCCCTTTTTGGAAAAACGCCATACGCGCTTAATGAGTTCGCCATACACAAAAGAGACACTTCCTCCATGATTAAGATCCACACTTACCTCAACGGGGAGTTTTTAAATACTTACTGGGCAGATGGTATCATTGTATCTACACCTACCGGATCAACGGGCTATTCTTTAAGCTGTAACGGTCCTATATTGTTTCCCGATTCCGGAAGCTTTATTATAACGCCGGTAGCGCCTCATAACCTCAATGTGCGGCCCATTGTTATTCCGGACGACAGCATTGTTTCCTTTGAAATAGAGGGCAGAACCGACCAGTTTATATGCGCATTAGACTCCCGGAGGGAGATTGTGAATAAAGACATCCAGTTAGCCGTTAAGAAAGAAGCGTTTACACTAAGCCTGGTAAGACTGAGCGAAAACAGCTTTTTGCAAACCCTCAGGGGCAAACTTTCGTGGGGATTAGATAAAAGGAATTAAAATAAGGGTTGGTTAATGTTATTTGAGATGGATACAGGGTACAGGTCTCAGGGGAAATTCGTTTCAATATGAGCTTGTTGTTTGCGGCTATCAGGTGTTAGCGATCAGCCGTCAATCAGTAACTAACGACAGGCTGAATGCTCGGATTTTTAATTTATAGTTTATGGCTTACCGTTGCATTTGACCTCGGATTTCGTCCCGCACGTGCGGGATAAGTCTTCGGATTTAAATCGCCCCTCCATTTCCTGATACCATAAAATGAATTTAATCCCTTATATTGCAGCAGATTATCAGCCGCTACTTATATCCTTATATTAATACGGCTAATATCTTTCAATTTCGGGACTTCTATTACCAGCCATCTCCAAAACATGCGAAAAACGCTTTGTATAAAAAGTGTAACCAGGCCCTGCAGTATTGATTTGCGGTTAATCTTCAGGGAAATAATTGGTTTGCATGATTTTATATAAATACCTTTGCAGGGCAATTTCAAATGGTACCATTTAAACTGTAATTCCCCTGTCTGCTTAACAGGTAATTTTTTTCTATATTGCTGATTGTTTCCCTTTTGAAACACACCCCAGACCTAAAAGCTTTGAAAGTCGTTTATATTTGTAAAAACCTTATCCTCACATGTTAGTAAACATTCCTGTAACTAATAAGATCACGATCTTGATAGTTGATGATCATAAGCTGATCAGAGATACCTGGTCTTTTATTTTAAACAGCGACCCGCGATTTCAGGTAATTGCCGAAACCGACTCGGGGAAAACCGCTATTGAACTTGCTGAAAACAATCATCCGGACATTATATTAATGGATATTAATATGAGCCCAATGAACGGTTTTGAAGCCACGAAAGAGATCCGTAAAATATCACCCGACTCCCGGATCATTGGCGTTTCCATGCATTCCCAGCCTGCTTATGCCAAAAAAATGCTGCAGGTTGGCGCCATGGGATACATTACCAAAAATTCTTCAAAAGAGGAAATGATCGGCGCTATCAGTGAAGTGGCGCATGGCAATAAGTATATCTGCCACGAGGTAAAAACCATTCTTTCCGAACAGATATTAGAAGATATTGAGAAGCCGGATATTAACCTGTTATCGCAGCGCGAAGTGGAGATCATTGACCTTATTAAACAGGGACAATCTTCAAAAGAAATTGCGCTGCAGTTGAGCATAACGCTTAAAACAGTAGAAGTGCACCGCCATAATATTCTTAAAAAGCTTAACTTAAAGAACACGGCTGCGCTGGTGAACTTTATTAATAACGCCGGAATAGCGTAGGCTCCGCAAAAATCCATTATTTTACATAGCAATATGTTCCTGCTTCACCGCGGGAGCTTTAATGCATTTTTTGTACTGATCATGCCGGCACTTTCTGTTACTACCATTCAAACCCATTTACAATGGGAAAACAAAGCCGCTAACCTGCGGATGTTAAAGGAAAAGATCATTGCCATACCACAGCCAACAGAAATCGTGATCCTGCCCGAAATGTTCAGTACAGGCTTTAGCATGCACCCGGAGGCACTTGCCGAAAAAATGAACGGTGATACCGTTACATGGATGAAAACCGTGGCAGCACAAAAAAAAATCATTCTTACCGGAAGCATTATTATAGAAGAAAACGGGCAGTACTTTAACCGCCTGGTATGGATGCTGCCTGATGGTAATTATGGTTACTACGATAAGCGGCATCTATTTGCCTATGCCTCGGAAGATGAACGGTATACCGCCGGCAACAAAAGGCTTATCGCTTCCGTAAAAGGATGGAAGATAAACCTGCAGGTTTGTTACGACCTTCGTTTCCCGGTGTGGGTACGGCAAAAAAATTATCCACCGCAGGATGGAGCGGCGAACCTTCCCGAATATGATCTCATTATTTATGTGGCCAACTGGCCCGAAAGCCGCAACCATGCCTGGAAAACCCTACTCCATGCCAGGGCTATAGAAAATCAGTGCTATGTTGCCGGCGTAAACCGTGTGGGAAACGATGGCAACAATATATACCATAGCGGCGATTCAATGATCATTGACCCGCTGGGTGAAACATTGTATACGCAGTCCCATAAAGAAGAGGTGTTCACTACCGTTTTGCATAAAGAAAAATTAGAAGCGGTACGCAGGCTGTTTCCTTTTTGGAAAGATGCCGACAGTTTTTTAATTGATCCCTGAACCAATGATAATAAAATGAAAATAGCTTATACCAATTGCAGCATATACACCGGCATTAAAAAAGAAACGGGTAAAGCCATCCTGGTGAATAATAATATAACAGAGGGGCTTATCAATGAAAAGGAATTGCCGGCCGGGTATGCTATTAAAGATCTCGGTAAACTGAACGTAGCGCCCGCTTTTATTGATCTGCAGATCTATGGTGGCGATGGCAAATTATTTTCGGCTGAGCTGAATACAGAAGCTATTGCCGCTACTTACCGGTATTGCCTCCGGGGCGGCTGCACACAGTTCATGCTTACCATGGCCACCAACACCATCGAAAATTTTTTGAAAGGCATTGATCTGGTGAAACAGTACTGGCAACAGGGTGGTAAAGGTGTGCTGGGTTTGCATATGGAAGGACCCTATCTTAATCCCGTAAAAAAAGGAGCGCATATCCTGGAATGCATTAAAAAGCCTACCGTTGATGAAGTAGCCATGCTGCTGGAAAAGGGTAAGGGCGTGCTTAAAATGATGACCATAGCGCCTGAGGTTTGTGATGAGAAGATAATACGGATGCTGATGGATAATGATATTATTGTTTCGGCCGGACATAGCAATGCCACATACGCTGAGGCTGCAAAGGGATTTGCTTTGGGCATTCCCGCTGCCACACATTTGTTCAATGCTATGTCGCCATTCCAAAGCCGCGAGCCGGGACTGGTTGGAGCTGTTTATAATAATGATACCGTTAAAAGCAGCATTGTTGCCGATGGCGTGCATGTTGATTTTGTATCACTGCGCATCAGCAAAAAAATTATGGGGGAACGCCTGTTCTTCATAACAGACGCTGTTGCGGAAACGGCTAAAGGCGAATACCGGCATGTATTTAAGGGCGACCGTTTTACACTTCCCAACGGAACGCTTTCGGGTTCCGCCTTAACCATGATGCAGTCGGTAAAAAACGCGGTGGCGCATGCCGGCATACCGCTTGAAGAAGCATTGCGCATGGCTTCTGCTTATCCCGCGCAATTGTTAAAAACCAAAGTGCCTTTAGGGAAAATAGAAGCAGGCTATGCCGCTGAGTTTGTGCTCTTTAATGACGCGCTTGATGTAAAAGATGTGGTTACTGTGTGAGATACTTTCAATGCGGCTACAGATATTAAATTTCAAACAGCTTTTCCACCGCCTTTTTCGCTTTTTCAAAACGTTCATCATAATCACCGCTAATGTCGGCCCAGGGTGTGTGCTGATTGATCATAATATCCTTATAAATATGATACAGCCTTTCCCTTGTTTCCAGATCGGGGTATTCTCTCAACTCATCTTTTACCCAGGGAAGATCGGTATTGCACAACAGGTAAAGATCGTATTGCCGGTTAACGATCTGCTCAATGATCCATTGATGACATTTATCAAAAACAAATTCACACCATACTTTCATTACATACATATCGGTATCTATAAAAAGAAACGGAGAACCAACTGTAACCGTTGGTGCAGCATGTTCCAATGCCGATGCAACTGCTTTATCCTCCAGCTCAATTTGACCTTTTGCAATTGTTAACAGGTTGTTGTACGTGTAATTTGTTCCATGCTTTAGGAGATATTCCCTTGCATACTCCCGGCACCACATGGTTTGATAATGGTTGGCCAACTGTTCGCACAATGTACTTTTGCCTGTTGATTCAGGGCCAATGATCACAATTTTTTTTAGTTGCTGCATAGCGAAAGTTTAAATTGCACTTACCGGCTTCTTCTATCCATAGCGGAAATTAAACACAGAATGCGAAAGGACAAAGTTCACAGAAATTTATTATCCCAATGCATTCGCCGAAGAGGGAACAGTGCGATGTAGAAGCGAAATAATATCTTTATTGTTCAAAATAATCATTCATGAAAATTGCTGTTCTGGGCGCCGGTATGGTTGGACGCACCATTGCTGAAGATCTCGCCACAAGTTTTGAGGTCACTTCTTTCGATAAAAGCCGTGAATCGCTTGCCATACTTGCACAAAGAGCGCCTTCAGTAAAAACGCAGCAATATAACCTCTCTGAGCCCGGGGGATACAACGCGCTGCTTAAACCTTTTGATATGGTGGTAACCGCTGTTCCCGGCTTTATGGGCTTTGGCATATTGAAGCAGGTTATTGAAGCAGGAAAAAACGTGGTTGATATTTCTTTTTCTCCCGAAGACACACTTCAGTTGGATGCGCTCGCAAAAGAAAAAAATGTTACCGCTATAGTAGATTGCGGTGTGGCGCCCGGTATGAGCAACCTGGTATTAGGACGGTATAACGAGGAAATGAAGGTGCATAATTTTGAATGTTATGTAGGAGGATTGCCCAAGGTCAGGAAAAAACCATTTGAATACAAAGCGCCGTTTTCCCCGGTGGATGTAATTGAAGAGTATACGCGTCCGGCAAGACTGATGGAAAATGGCTGCATTGTTACCAGGCCTGCATTAACGGAAATTGAACTGATGGATTTTGAAGAGGTAGGCACACTGGAAGCATTCAATACAGATGGATTGCGATCCATTTTATATACCATGCCCCATATTCCGAACATGAAAGAAAAAACCCTCCGCTACCCCGGGCACTGCGAACTTATTGTTGCATTGCAACGAAGCGGATTTTTTAATATCAACAGTATCCCATACAAAGGCCTTGACATATCACCAATTGAATTTGTTTCCGCTGTTTTATTTAATGAATGGAGGCTACAGCCCGGCGAAGAAGAGCTTACCATTATGAAAATATTGGTAGAGGGAGAGAAAGAAACGGTAAAGCAAACGATTGAATATACCTTGCTGGACCGGTATGATACAAAAAGCCAAACTACTTCCATGGCGCGTTCCACCGGCTATACCTGCACCGCAGCAGTGCATCTTATTGCTCAAAAGCTTTTTAAAGAAACCGGTGTATTCCCGCCTGAAAAAGTAGGCAGGCACCGGCCCTGCTTCAACTTTATGATCCAGTACCTCAAAGAGCGGAATGTAATTTGGAGAAAAAAGGAACTTTCGTAAAACAAAAAAGAGACATGCGCTAACATATCTCTTATATTCTTATCAAACCAATTACCTTATTCGGCTTCCGCCACCACTTCTTTCACTTCAGGCACCATTCTTTTCATCATGCCTTCGATGCCCGCTTTAAGCGTGATCATGGAAGAAGGACAGCCTGAGCAGGAGCCCTGCAGCATGAGATTTACCACACCATCATCATAACTCCTGAACTGTATAGCGCCTCCGTCCATTTCAACGGCAGGCTTTACATAATTATCAAGGATCTCTTTAATTCTTTTCACTACATCATCATCATCGGCCGCAACGCTGTTGGAAGCTTCGGGCTTCAATGCCGCAACTTCATCTTCATTGATGATGGCTTTGCCTTCTTCGAGGTATTCCTTTAAAAAACTGCGTATGGAAGGGATCACATCCTGCCATTCTGTTTCGGCCGTTTTTGTGAGCGTTACAAAATTACTGGCAATAAATACCGATTTTATAAAGGGAAAACCAAAAAGCTCCTGCGCCAGGGCGGAAGGCTTTGCCGTTTCAATATCCGGGAAATCAATGCTTTTACCGGGGTACAGCAATTTATTGGCAACAAACTTCATGGTTTCGGGGTTCGGTGTCATTTCCGTATAAATACTTATAACGGGGTTACCTGTCCTGATCATACACGCAATTTTAGGATGCAAAGATAAAAAAAATTACGCTTCCTTAGCCTGTTTTCTATTACCGGTTCCCGATTAGGCAATCATTTAACGATTCCGTACATTCGGGAAAGAATAGTTCCTTTACGCTAAATCCTTCTCTTTTTTATCACCGATAAACTGAATATTATGATTTCTCCCAAAATCGAAAAATCATTGAACCAGCAGGTTCAGTTAGAAGCCGAATCATCGCAAATATACTTAGCCATGGCCAGTTGGGCCGAAGTAGAAGGCTATAACGGCATTTCCGATTTTTTATTCAAGCATTCCGATGAAGAACGGATCCATATGCTAAAGCTGCTGAAGTTCATTAATGAACGGGGAGGACATGGCATTATTCCGGCCCTTCCACAGCCGGCTCAAAAATACAAAGGCATCCGCCCCCTGTTTGAACAGGTATTGAATCATGAAATTCATGTAAGCACGGAGATCAATAAGCTGGTAGACATCTGCCTCAAAGAAAAGGATTACACCACGCATAATTTCCTGCAATGGTATGTAAGTGAGCAGATAGAGGAAGAAGCGCTTGCCAGGAGAGTAATTGATAAGCTGAAGCTCATTGGCGACGACAAGGGCGGTTTGTATTTACTTGACCGGGATATTGTTACTATTGAAAGCACGCTTAAAATAGAAAAAGGAGGCAGAGGCTAAAAGTAATAACCATCTGGCATTGGAATTGATACGCCACGAATGCACGAATTATTAATCGGGCTTGCGGTAAAACTATACTAATTCGTGCATTCGTGGCATAAAACGCTATAAGGCTTCTGTTATTCCCCAAAGGGGACAGTTATTCTAAAATTTCCTATATCATTTTAACGTCGGGCTACCGGTATACCGCTCATTAAACAAAACCTGATGGTAAAAAACAAATATTTGCGTTATTTGCCGCTGGCCTCCCTGTTTGGTACACAGCGTACAAGAGAATTATTTCAATATAATCCTACCATACTTCCTGTTCGGGAAGAAGCGGATAAAGTAAAAATATACGTATACGATTACAATGCGCAGCATTTTGAAGAACACAGTCCGTCTCATGTAGCAGATTGCTTTTCGTTCCGCGATAATGAGCATATTACATGGATCAATATTGACGGGCTGCGCAAGCAGGATGTAGAAACCATTTGCAATACGTTTGGCATTCATGCCCTGCTTACAGAAGACATCCTGAGCATAGGGCAACGCCCCAAGATGGATGATGTGGAAGGCATTTTATTCTGCCTGCTCAATATGTTGTATTTTAATGAAACTACCCGAACAGTAGAAACCGAGCAGATCAGCATTGCCCTCGGTAAAGATTTCGTTATTTCCTTCCAGGAAGACGGCTCCCGTGATGTGTTTGACCCCATGCGGCACAAATTAAAAATGGCCAATAGTAAGATCAGGCAAAGAACAGCAGATTATCTCTGCTATTCTATGCTCGACATGATCGTGGACAATTACTTTATAGTGATGGAAAGGCTGGGCGAACAAATTGAACTGCTGGAAGAAGAGGTGATACGCCGAAGCAATACCCGGTCGCTGGCCCATATCAATCATTTGCGTAAGGAATTGATCGTGCTCAAACGCAATATTGCCCCGGTTCGTGAGCTCATCAATGGTTTTATACGCA
>CAYVEI010000128.1:0-13910 GCA_964450515.1 uncultured Terrimonas sp.
GACAAGGCACTGGAAAGAAGGTTTCAGAAGGTATTGATAGGAGAGCCTAGCGTAGAAGATGCGATATCAATTTTACGGGGATTAAAAGACCGGTATGAAACCCACCATCATGTACGTATAAAAGATGAAGCGATTATAGCTGCTGTAGAATTGTCAAGCCGCTATATTACGGATCGCTTCTTACCGGATAAGGCAATCGATTTAATTGATGAAAGTGCGGCCAAGTTACGTTTGGAGATGAATAGCATGCCGGAAGAGTTGGATACATTAGAAAGGCAGATACGGCAATTGGAGATAGAGCGGGAAGCTATTAAAAGAGAAAATGATGAAGTGAAGTTGAAGGATTTGAATACCGAAATAGCCAATCTCTCTGTAGAAAGAGATACGTTTAAAGCAAAGTGGAAGGAAGAAAAAGAGATGGTGGACAAAGTACAGCAAGCAAAAGCTGAAATAGAAAGCCTGAAACAAAAAGCGGAACAGGCGGAGAGAAATGGTGATTATGGATTAGTTGCAGAGATTCGCTATGGAAAGATAAAAGAACAGGAAGAAGTGATAGCCGATTATGCCAACCAGCTTGCGGCTATTAGCGAGAAGCGTATTATGAAAGAGGAGGTAGATGCTGAAGATATTGCAGAGAGTGTTGCCAAGTCTACAGGTATTCCTGTTACTAAAATGATGCAAAGTGATAAAGAAAAGCTATTGCATCTTGAAGATCATTTGCATGAAAGAGTAATAGGACAGGATGAAGCTATAACAGCCGTTGCAGATGCGATACGTCGTAGCCGTGCAGGATTGAATGATCCTAAAAAACCGATTGGCTCATTTATTTTCTTAGGAACAACGGGTGTAGGTAAAACAGAGTTAGCGAAAGCGTTGGCCGATTATCTTTTCGATGATGAAAGTATGCTTACTAGGATTGATATGAGCGAATATCAGGAAAAGCATACGGTATCCAGATTAGTAGGTGCGCCTCCAGGTTATGTAGGTTATGATGAAGGTGGCCAGCTAACAGAAGCTGTTAGACGTAAACCTTATAGCGTAGTGCTGTTGGATGAGATTGAAAAAGCGCATCCGGATGTGTGGAATGTATTGTTGCAAGTACTGGATGATGGAAGGCTTACTGATAATAAAGGGCGAGTGGTAAACTTTAAGAACACCTTGGTTATTATGACGAGTAATATAGGCAGCCATCTTATTATGGATGCATTTGAAGGTGTAACAGAAAAAACACTGGATGAAGCTACAGACAAAGCAAAGGGCGAAGTGATGAACTTATTACGCCAAACTATTCGGCCAGAATTTTTAAACAGGGTAGATGAAGTAATAATGTTCCAGCCGCTATTGAAGAAAGAGATCATGGATATAGTGAAAATTCAGTTAGATAACTTACAGAAACTAGTGACACAAAGCGGTATACAACTCAGGTTTAGTGACTATGCATTAGAGTATCTTGCCGAGCAGGGATTTGATCCGCAATTTGGTGCTCGTCCTTTGAAGCGATTGATTCAAAAAACAATCGTCAACCAGTTGAGCAAGCGTATACTCGCAGGTGACATTGATAGGGCAACGCCTGTATTGATTGATGTATTTGATAATACAGTAGTTTTCAGAAATGAAGCAGCAGAAAAAGTGAAGTAGAACTATTGAAAGATATGGTTGGCTCGGTATAACTGCCGAGCCTTTCTTTTTTACGATTCAATTGTTTTTTTTCGTAATCTTTTTTTTGGCAAAATAAAATTAACTAACATGGCTCCGGCTATAGCGAAAATCAGCCCGCCTACAGTTATCTTGTCAATAAGATTTGCCGCAATATCCTGCCCCGTTATTTTATCTGCATAGTACTTTATAAATGAGTTGGGCAAATTGGTTTCACCGAGCTGCTGTTTTACGTCCCAATGCCAGTCGGTAAGTGGGCAATACCCCCATCCATGCCAAATGCCTAATAGAAACCAGGATAAGATAGTTAGGCTAAGTGTAATTAAATGTAGTTTTCTTGTTTTTGGCCACAGCCAACCTGTAAGATTAAAAAGAGTGAGTGCTATATGTACAACCGTAAATAGTATATTTAAAAATGAAAGCATGGCTGTGTTTATTAATAAGAAGGCAATAGTTGTTATAGCGAGGCCTTTGCCTTCTTATTAAAATTACACATTTTAAAAACGAATTGAAATAGTGGCACCGATTGTACGAGGTGGACCTAACTGTACAGCACCAAAATCATACGCATAAGAAATAAAGCGTTCGTCCGTAACATTACGCATCCATAATATGAGGTCGCCATATTTTGTTGTTAAGCCAAGTCGTGCATTTAAAAGGCTGTAGCCTTTTTGCTCAATAGCATTGGCAAGGTCAAAATAATGTTTACCTAAATTCATCCATTCTACTCTAGCTACAATTTGGCGGCTTGCTTTTTTATCCAGTGAGAATGCGTATTGTGTTGCTAATGATGAAGTGGTGGTAGGCGTAAAGAGCTGTCTTTTACCAGCGAAGTTTACTTCACCTCCATCATCCGCAAGTTTCAGTGTTTTATACTTTGCATCTGTATAACCAAAATTGTAATCTATAGAAAGCCCTTTTGCAGGTTTAGCAGCTGCTTCAAGTTCAAAACCTTTTGATTCCAGTAATCCGGCATTCTTTGTAATGATGATGCCATCTGGCAAGATAAGCGTAGGCACTTGCGCATTAGTAATATTGGCAAAAAAGATATTTGCATTAATGCGTAAGCGCTTATTCCAAAATTCATTTTTTATACCTACCTCAAAATTATTACTGTACTCAGGGTTGTAAGGATGCAAAGGAGGCGTAGATGGATCAGACGATAATTGAGTAAGTCCGCCGGCACGAAAACCTCTACTGAAAGCAAAGTAGGCATTTGAGTTTTCTGCTATGGTATAAGCAATATTTAGTTTAGGAGAAAAAGCATTGAAGTTTGCTGTGCTGCTGGTATCTGGCTGTGTTTCAAAAATAGGCGTAGGCGATCCGTCAGGCTGGTATTCGCCTAAGACAGACAATTTCTTTTTCTCATAATCGTAGCGTAAGCCTGCTGTAATACTTAGTTTGCTGGTAACAGCATAAGTGGCTTGTCCAAAAAAAGCGGCTCCGGTATTTTTGCCGGTGGATGTACTTATAAGGGAAGTGTTTACCGGCGCATCGGGTGATATCCAGGCAGCATCTTCTCCAAAATGAGTTGCTTGTTTATTAGGAACGTTCTGGTGAAAAAGATAAATACCACCAGTCCAGCTTAATGGCGATGTTTTATATACTGATGATGATAAACGAAATTCTTGTGTAAATACTTTTACGTTGTTCCATTTATTACCGTAATTATTGATGATGGTAACGCCGTCTATAGGTGAAAAATCACCATCGAGTGGTTGCTTGTAATAGCGGTGGTTAGCCTGCCAGCCCGTTTGCGAAGTAAAGTCAACAAGCTTGCCTGTATATTTTGCCGTAAGCGATGTATTAAATGTGTTGTCAATCATTTTACTGGTTGCATTCTGCATTACCTTATAAGGATTGTCAAACGCATCGCTTATACCATTGACTAATGTAAAAGGCCCATTATTGCGATTGTTATTATGTTTCGCGTTTAATGAAAAAGATAAGCGATCGGTAGCCAAATAGGTAAGATAATAGTTCCCGGTAATGGCATGCTGCTTATCAAAATGAGTTTTATTTAATTCGTTTTTATAAAATCCATTGAAGCCATTGTACATACCGGCAAAGCCGGCAAAAAGTTTGTTGGCAATAATAGGTAATCGAACACCTGCTGTATAACGCTGGCGGCCATAGTCACCAATAGACGCTTCGGCAAATCCAGTCAAGTAGTTACGAGGTTTTTTAGTAATAATATTAATAACACCGCCCATCGCATTTCTGCCATATAAAGTACCTTGGGGGCCTCTTAGTATTTCGATTCGTTCCACATCAAATAGCTGCGGTATATAAGTGTCCAGGCTAAATTGGTTCACTCCATCTACATAAGTGGCTACAGCCGGATCGTATGAGGTGGATGTAATGCCTCTTAAAGATGTTACATTCCTATCGTCGCCGGGGTTTCCTGTATATAAGTTGGGAATTACTGTTGTCAGGTCTTTTGTATTCCACAGGCGATACTCTTCTATTTTTTTTGATGAAAGCGCCGAGATACTGTAAGGAAGAGCTTGCAACTTTTCTTCCTTTTTTTCTGCGGAAACAACTACTTCGTCCAACTGTAAGGAAGCTGGCCGCATTGTAATTTGTAAATTATTTTCTTGTGTAGTGATTGTCTTATTGATCGTTGCAAATCCAACAGCGGAAATCTCTACCGTATATTTTCCTGCGGGTAGATTTTTGATTTCAAACCGGCCTTCCTTATTAGAAATGGCCGCAAATTCAGTATTCAATAAATGAATAGTAGCTCCTGTTATGGCAACGAAACCCTCATCTGTTATCTTTCCGGATAAGCTATGTTGTTGTCCAAATGCTGTAAGGGCACACCAGCAAATGCTGAATATAAGCAGTCCTAGTTTTGTTTTCATGCTGTAAAATTATAATGAACCTATTGAATATCATAGCTTTTTGTGTTTTTTTGCTGTAAGAGACATTTTATAAAAGTTATTCATACTCAATTGTTAATAAGTTATTTAAGTGAGAATCTTTTTTTCCAATATTTTTAGAACATGCAGCCCCAGTACCATTTGTTACTTACCATTTATGAAATTGTAAAAGACGAATCACATCCTAAGGAATACGGATGTAGGCCTCGTGAATTAATTTTACGCCAGTTGCAAGACTGGTCGGTTATCCAAGAGCAACTACAATTATTGGAGCAAGAAGAATTGATCAACACCGAGCAGCAGAATACATTGGTTATTCGTATTACAGAAGCGGGCTTAGAAAGAGTAAGAGATTCAATGAACGTAATGCAATAAAATAATAAGCTATACGCAATAAAAAAAACTCCGGATTATACCGGAGTTTTTTTTATTAAAGAAGGTGGCTTTTACTTATTTAATTTTTGTTACAACAAGATCCTGAACATAACGTGTATTACGGTTGATCTCGTAAGTAGTTGTTTTGTTCGTCTTTTTGTTTGTGATTTCAAAACGAATGTCTGCATTTCCTAATTCTTCTGTGTTCAATAAGAATTTTTTGGTAATACTTTCTCCTTTAACAACATCTTTATATAACAACGTGTTTTCATTGTCAAGAACAGATACTGAAAACTCTTCAGCAACAGTTCCATTAAAAGATAATTGAAAAACAGGCTGGTTTTTAATATTACCAATGAACTGAAGTTGTACACCTGCTTTGTTTTTATCATCAATAGCTAATGCAGGAAAAGCTAAACCAAGGTTAAATAAAAGAGCTACTGCTACGGCTGTGTAGCGATTGTTAATTGAATTTTTCATGACTTTACTTTTAGGGTTAAATGAATAAAATAATACTTCGTTTTTAGGCAGTAATCGTCAAGAAAATGGGAAGCAAAAATTAAAAGACAAACAATAATTAGTAGGCAAGAATTTCGCTGCGGCAACCGCTTATCAAAATGAAATTTCACTATATGCGTGAATGCTGATGTAAAAGTAGGGGGGGATCTTTTGTGTTGCAAACCATGTTTTTTGGTTTTTAAGTACGGCAAAACATGATTTTTTTTGATAACTGACTAATAGACAATTTATTATATTTTTTTTGGGCTGATACCCAACAGTAAATAAGAGGTTGTATTATTTTTTTGCGTAGTATAAGTAAATAAGTGGTCCAAATAAAAGAAACATGTTGTCTAATTAATTGATTATCATAACTGTAATACGTGTTTGTAAATTTTAGCAAAAAGCTTTGAAAAGCAGAAACAAAATATATTATCTTCAACCGCTTTCAAGACATTATTTACTGTATTGAGGCATATAATCATCCAAACTTACAGGCCTGAAAGTTGTTATATAGACGAACAAGCCGAAAACGGCGGATAATAAAAAGGAGTATATAAACATGGCATTTAAAAAAGAGGTCGAAGAGATCATTGAACCCAAGGATATATTTGTAGGAGCTAAAGACGCTCCGGTAACTTTAATGGAATTTGGCGAGTATGAGAACGAGGATTGCGCTAAGGCAAATGAGGTGGTAAAGCAGCTACTCGAAGAATACGAAGGAAAAATTAGGTTTAACTTCCGACATTTCCCACTTACATTAATTCATCAGCGTAGTATGAAAGCTGGAGAAGCTGCTGTAGCGGCTGCCCAGGAAGGCAAGTTTTGGGAAATGCATAATATTCTTTTTAGTAACCGCCGCAGCTTGGGTACTACCAGCCTGAAATTACACAGCAAAGAAGCAGGTGTAAAGAGCAAAAAATTCTTAGATGATTTGGTGAATGGCGTTTTTGGCTGGCAGGTACAGGATGATTTGAAAGAAGGAATAGACAGAGGTGTAAAACAAGTACCTGCTTTTTTTATCAATAATGAAAAATTTGAAGGGAAGCCCACATTTGCCAATTTAAGTGCGGCAATAGAACTTGCTTTAAAGAAAACAAAGAAGAAAGCGCCAACGAAACAAAGAGCGTAAACTCTTCTGTAAAATAGATTCAATAAAAAAGGAGGTAATCAATTACCTCCTTTTTTATTACAGGTAATTACTATTACCAACGGCTGTTGGAATTAGAGAAAGAACGTCTGTTGCCAGCTGGTCTTTCTTCTCTTGGTTTTGCAATCATTACCTTGATAGCGCGGCCTTCAACCATTCCGCCATCTAATTCAGCAATTGCTTTTTGTGCAGCTGCTTCATCAGGCATTTCAACAAAACCAAATCCTTTACTACGGTTAGTAAATTTGTCCATAATCACTTTAGCAGAAGAAACTTCTCCATACTCTGTAAAAAACTCTCTTAAGTCTTCATCTTGTACGTTGTAGCTTAAGTTTGAAACGTAAATGTTCATTAGAAAAATTAATTATTAAAAATAATTGAGAAAAACGAGAGGCGTAAAGAGGACTAACTATTAGCAGAAAATGCGTAGCAGAAAAAATCATCAAATACCGAATTGTCGTATCGCTCAAATTTGCGCAGCAAAGATAGTGTATCTATAATGAAGTTTTATGTTATATTTTCATAAACAATGCTGGTTACTGTAATATTTTAATAAAAAGACAAACTATGGATACCGAATTGCAAAGAGAAGCCTGGCAAAAAGGCCCTGTTCCAGGTGTTCCACTTCTTATAATGCCTGCTGCACATACTATTATACAAGCAGGTGAAGAAGTACGGGTATTTTTAAAAGATTTTCCCGATACCAAATTATGGGAAAAACCGGCGGGTGTGGCTTCTGTAGGCTTTCATTTACAGCATATGAGCGGAGTTTTAGACAGGCTTTTTACTTATGCAAGAGGAGAGGCGCTTTCAGCCGAGCAGCTTGCTTATTTGAAAATGGAAGGGGTTTCACAAGAAGGAATTACTACAGCACAATTGATAAGCCGGTTGCAGCTACAGATAGAGAAAGCGCTACAACAATTAAAAGATACTTCTGAGGAAGAGTTGCTACAGCTAAGAGGTATTGGGCGTAAGCAGCTACCTACAAATGTTATAGGGCTACTGTTTCATGCTGCCGAACATTTGCAGCGCCATCTGGGGCAATTATTGGTTACAGCTAAAATTGTGCAACAGCCTTAATTATTCTTCCTTACTCGTATCTACTTCCCAATTATCAGTTCTAAAAGGAGTAATAGGGAGACCTCCTTTGGAAAGCACATTAGAAATAATTGTATTGCCAAAGCCAAAACGAACGGCCTGTGGTGCTTTAACTCTTTTACTGGAAACGATGATCCTATTCTTTTCGAGTTTCACATCTGCTGGATAAAATACTTTATCTACACCTGCAATGAAAAATCCTGATGGCTTTTCTTTGGCCACATTTACAATAAATCCTTCAGGCGCATTTTCGAAAATAAGCTGAATTTTATCTTTAATGATTTCATGATTTTGCAATAAAGGACTTTTGTAGATGCCAACATCTTTTTTATAAGTATCACCCAGTGCTAGTTGTGCAAGGCGATTGGCAACGTCTATTTTATTAGTGGGGTGAATATCTTTAATATTATCCACTAAGTCTGTAATGACCACCATACCAGTACTGGGAAATGCTAATGATTTTGTTTGCTGCTCTTGTAGTAAAGCCCCCACATTTTTGTACTCGTATTTATAGGGAGCTATTTGTACATAGTAAAAAGGGAATTCTTTATTCCATGCTTTTCGCCAGGAAGCGATAAGCTTATTTAATAATTCGCTGTAAGTGGCTGCTGTTCCTGTATTACTTTCTCCTTGGTACCAGATAGCTCCGGCGATGGCCATTTTTGTAACAGGATATATCATGGCATTATAGGATGCACCAGGAAGGTAAGGCCACCAAGGAGTTTGAGTTTGTTTTGCCGCAGCTTCTTTCAAAAGAGCATCTCCATTTACTGCATCTTCCGGCATCCATACTTCTGCCGGTGTGCCACCCCAGCTTGCTGCAATTAATCCTATGGGAACATTTAGTTGCTGCTGCAATTTTTTTCCAAAAAAATAACCTACGGCACTAAAGCCTTTTAGTGATTCTGGAGAAGATACTTTCCAGCTTGCGCTACAATCATCTTGTAAAGTTGAGCTGGTTGATTTAGCAATATGAAACAGTCGAATATTATCATTAGCGCTATGCGGCAATTCATCTATTATTTGTTGTAGATTATTATAACTACTCCATTCCATATTGGATTGGCCGGAGCAAATCCATACTTCTCCAATCATTACATTGTTGAGTACGATTGTATTCCAACCGCGAAGCGTAATGGTATAAGGGCCACCAGCTGCCGGTGTGGAAATAGGCAGCTCCCATTTTGCATCTCTTGTTGTAGTGACAGAGTCTGTTTTGTTGTTCCAGGAAGTGGTAACATAAATTTTTTCTGCAGGGTCGGCCCAACCCCAAATTTTTGTTGTACTATTTTGTTGCAGTACCATATTGTCACCTACTGCTGCGGGAAGCCGGATACTACTATGGGCTATTGTAAATAAGAAAGATAAAGCAAGCAAAAAAGAAGTTGATAAGAATTTCTGCAACATTGAATGAGTAAATTATAACGTGAGCCAATCGTTTTTCATGCGAAAGTTACTATATCTGCATCATCTTCCTGTATTTTTGTTAGGCGTAATGTAAGTAGCCAATGATTAAATTCACCGCAGTGCTTAAGCAGTATGAAAAAAATGCTGATAAAACAGGATGGACCTATATTGATATACCTGCGGAACTGGCACAAGTTATAAAATCGGGAAATAAAAAAGAGTTTAAGGTAAAAGGGTTAATGGATAAATATGTGTTAAAGCAGGTAGCTGTATTACCCATAGGTAGAGGTGATTTTATTCTTCCTGTTAATGGTGCAATGCGTAAAGCAATAGGCAAAAAGAAAGGTGCAATGGTGCAGGTACAGTTGTCAGAAGATAAAAGTGCTTTTGTTTTTAACGAGGATTTTTTGGAATGCCTTGCGGACGATCCTGCTGCGGATAGTTTCTTTAAAACATTGTCGGGATCGCACCAGCGCTACTTCAGTAAATGGATTGATAGTGCTAAAACAGAAACAACCCGTACAAAACGTATAGCACAGGCGATTTCAGGGCTTGCAGCAAAAATGGATTACGGTAGCATGATTCGTTTTCATCAACAACAGAAAGAATAATCTTATAGCATAAGGAGAAACTGTATGATAAAAGCAATTAACGATTTTCAAAAGCCCTTCTTCATTGGTGTTGCCGGAGCGGGTATGAGTGCTATTGCGCAATACCTGCAAGGTGTAGGTAAACAAGTGTCCGGAAGTGATCGATTCTTTAAGGAAGGGGATCATAATGAAACCAGAGATAAGTTGGAAGCAGAGGGTATTATTTGCTTTCCACAGGATGGTAGTGGCGTAACGGCAGCAGTTGATTTAATAATTGTATCTACAGCAGTAGAAGATACCGTACCTGAAGTGCAAAAAGCAAAAGACTTGAACATTCCTATTTTAAAAAGATCGGAAGTATTGGCAATAATTGCTGCGAGTAAAAAGACAATTGCGATAGGAGGCACCAGTGGAAAAAGTACTACAACAGCTATGCTATTTGATATACTTTCTTATGCAGGGCTTTCTCCAAGTATTATAAGTGGTGCGGGGCTGATAAGTATTATCAAAACCGGAAAAATTGGAAATGCAAAAGTAGGTACAGGCGAGTGGCTTGTTATTGAGGCTGATGAAAGTGATGGTTCTATTGTTCAATATAAATCGGCTATAGGTTTATTGTTGAATGTAGATAAGGATCATAAAGAGCTGGATGTATTGATTGATATCTTCAAGCAGTTTAAAGAAAACAGCGATCGGTTTGTTGTTAATCAGTCCCATCCTTTAGCCGCCAGCTTATCACAAGCTGTACAGCAGGATTTTGGTATAGATGTAAATAAACAAATAGGTTTTGTGGCTGATGGATTTTTACAACAAGGCTTAGCTATTTCTTTTTCTATTAATAATGTGCCGTTCAAATTACAGTTGATAGGCAAGCATAATATGGAGAATGCTGTGGCTGCGGCGACAGTTGCTGCGCAAATAGGGGTTCCGTTGGAAGATAGTGCTGCTGCGCTTGAAAAGTATGAGGGGATATACCGTAGAAGTCAGATTCTTGGTGAGAAGAAAGGCGTTTGGGTGGTAGATGATTTTGCTCATAATCCTGTAAAATGTGCGGCAGCTATTAGCTCCTGTCAGCCGGTAGCATCCAAAGTGATAGCATGGTTACAGCCACATGGCTATGGCCCTACTCGTTTTCTCAGAAATGATTTTGTAGAAGAAATAGGTAATGTACTTAGGCCACAGGATGAGATATGGATGAGCGAAATTTTTTATGCGGGCGGCACTGCTGTAAAAGATATTTCGGCCAACGATCTTATACAAGATTTAACTAGGAAAGGTAAGAATGCTTTCTTTGTTGAGCAGCGTAATAATTTATTGGAGACTATTCGTCCACATCTTACCGATGACTGTGTTATTCTATTAATGGGAGCAAGAGATCCTTCCCTTGAGCATTTTGCGCAAGATTTTTTTACACAACTATAAACAGGAGAGGTTTATAAAGCCATTTCTGCAGAGAGATTATTAGCAGCCGTACCCTGAAACAAGTACAGGCACAATGCCATCAAAAGGCTATAGTGTGTTTTGTCTAAAGAAAATCGCTTATTTCTCTTGGGTAATGAAGAGGCAGGTACATCTAATGCACATACCGCAAGCGGCTGATCTTTGGAGTCTTTATAGATAGTTACGGATGCTTTTTGCTCATCTTCTATGGTATAAAAAAAGCGTTCATTATTTACCTCAATAAAATCTTCATTTTTCTCTGTTCCTATCTGCCCTACCAGCATACCATATTCTGTTCTTAAAACAGTCCTATTTTTTAGTAATCCTTCTTTGCGTAACAAATAGACTCTTTTCTCGTCATCATATTCCACTCGGGCAGCGTTAGATGCGGGATTGAATACTAATGTAATGAGTTGGCGTCCATTCTTCCATAATGCGAAGGCATTTTGGCCTATAGTAGATGTGACAGTTTCCCATTTCATGATGTATAATTTTATGTGGAAAAGACTACAAATGTTCGAAAATCAGTTAATACTTCCTACCCCGTAACATAAAATTAATAGTAACTTCATATTGCAACAGAAAAAGTGTATAATCTGTTAACAATTAAGACTGTTGTCAATATAACGATATAAAGCATGGGTACGGATAAGGATTTTGAATACCGATTTTTACAAAAGGCGATAGCACTGTCTCGGTTGGGTATGCAAGGGGGAATGGGTGGCCCATTTGGGTGTGTGATAGTAAAGGATGGGGAAATTGTAGGAGAAGGGTATAATAAAGTAACGTCTTCCAACGATCCTACCGCTCATGCAGAAGTAGTGGCTATACGAGAGGCTTGTAAAAAACTGGGTACTTATCAGCTTGATGGATGTGTGGTGTACACAAGTTGTGAACCTTGCCCCATGTGCTTGGGCGCTATTTACTGGGCAAGGCCGGAAAAAGTATTCTATGCCAATACAAAAGAAGAAGCGGCAGCCATAGCTTTTGACGATAATTTTATCTATAAGGAGATCAATGCTGCTTGTGCGGATCGTAGAATACCTTTCATTCATGTACCTTCTGATCAGGCGCAGCAGGTATTCCAGGAATGGCAAGGGTTGGAGGGTAAAAAGGAGTATTAGTATTGGGATTTTAAAAGCAAAATTCCCTATCTTCGCAGCCGCTTTGAAAACAAGTAATTCACTATTACTACTTTAAAAAGCACGGGAAGTAGCGCAGGCCGGTAGCGCACCTGGTTTGGGACCAGGGGGTCGCAGGTTCGAATCCTGTCTTCCCGACTTAGTAAACCTCAAATTATCAAGAAGCCTGTAAATGTCATTCATTTACAGGCTTTTTTGTTTTTATTGATGTCAAAAACTATCAATAAATATCAAAATTCTCGTGAGCTATTCCGTGAGCTCAAAAAGGCACGAGATTTGAGCTCACAGGATATGGTGTAATTCATTAATTAATAGATAGATGTGTCAAATTTTTTTTGATGCATTTTGATAGGATTTTAAATGAAATGACCTGTAGATTATTGAATTGTGAAGAACGAAAATCATTCATTTTTAAAACTTATTAATCTATTGCTATGGATTACAAGCACACTTTTAGTGTTGATTTTGTTGTTAGGTCAAGTAAAGGCAAAAAGTCAAAAGGCAAAGCAATCATCTATGCTCGAATAACGGTTGACGGTGAAGAACCAAAAGAAATTTCTGTTAAAGAGCAAATTAAAATCACAGATTGGAATAGTAATACTCATCGTGTCAAAGGAAACGGGATAGAATCTGCCCGAATTAATCAATCAATTCAAGATGTTGAATTTAAGATCAAAGAGAAGTACCGTGCATTGCAACGGCAGGATGAGATTATCACTGCTCAATCAATAAAGGACGCTTATAACGGGGTTCAGAAAAACTTAAAAGGTCATAAACTCCGGGAACTCCTTACATTCTACCTGGAAATTTGGCGGAACAAACTTGCACCCGACAATATCAAAAATTATAATACAACAGTGGAGTACACCCTCCGGTATCTGAACAGCAAAGGAGAGGGGACAGATTTGTATTTATCCCAAATAGACGGAGAATTTGCCACAAAGCTTGAAAACTACATCCGCAATAATCCTATTAAAGCATATGACCCATGCAAGGGTAACGGTGTAGGAAAACATATGCAGCGCTTCAGAAGAATTTTTAATTGGGCATCAGACGATCTAAAATGGATTGAGCAGAGTAAAATTAAAACCTATAGTTGCCCAATAAGAAAGAATAAAAGGAGTAAGCTGCCTTTTGAAGAGGTTATCAAGGTTGAAACAAAGCATTTCAGCGATCCAACATTATCTTACATAAAGGACATCTTTATTTATTCCTGTTATACTGGGTTGGCATTTGCTGATATAATGGGGCTAACCGAGGCTGACTTTAATTTTGAGACTGATGGAACCGTATGGTGTAAAATCTACCGTAAAAAGTCAATTGAGCTATGCGCGGTTCCACTTTTAGAAGAGGCAGCGAAAATTCTTTTAGTATACCGTCAGGAAGCTAAGAAAGAAGGGCGAAAAGCAATTTTTAGAAAAATAGCTAATGCCACCGTAAATAGTGAATTGAAAATAATCCAAGCAGCATGTGAGGTAGCGACCTATCTTACGTTCCACGTAGCTAGACATACTTTTGCCAAGACCATTGCATTGTTAAATGGTATACCTCTTGAGACAGTACAAATGATGATGGGTCATACCAAAATATCTACTACTCAGATTTATGCAGATGTGGATGAAGAAAAAATACAAAACGATATGACAGGGTTAAATGAGAAATTGGATAGAAA
>CAYVEI010000129.1:0-1116 GCA_964450515.1 uncultured Terrimonas sp.
CTTCACCCTCGCATATTCCGTTGGCGTCATGCCAAACTGTTTCAAAAAGCTCCTGCCAAAATTGTTTTGCGATTGAAAGCCGGCCATGGCGGCTATTTCAAATATTTTATACCGGCCTTCGGCCAATAGTTCGGCGGCTTTTTTAAGACGGGTAATGTTGATGAGCTCATGCGGCGTTAAGTGGGAAATGCCTTTTATTTTCCGGTATAAAGTAGGCCGGCTCATGTTCATGATGCGCGACAGGTGCTCTACATCCAATTCCGTATTATCCATATGCCGGGAAATAACTTCATGGAGGGTTTCCAAGAACTGTTCATCCCACCTGGAATGCGCCATGCTTTTAATATGCACCAGCGGCGAGCTGGCAAAATATTCCCTGAGCTTGCTGCGGTTGCTGAGCAAATTGGCGATCTGCACCTGCAGGTGCGCCGGCGAAAAGGGTTTTTCAATATAGGCGTCGGCGCCAATCTCCAGACCTTCAATTTTTGATTGAAGGGTATTCTTTGCCGTTAGCAGTATAACGGGTATATGGCTGTAATCGAAATTCGTTTTAATGGCGCGGCAAAATGCAAAGCCATCCATTCCCGGCATCATCACATCGCTTACAATGAGCTGTATGGATTCCTGCAACAACAGGTCAAGCGCATCCTCGGCACTGGTAGTTGTGAACAGGGTGTATTTCTCCCGCAGCTCATCCGTCAGGAAGGCAAGAATGTCTTCATTGTCGTCTACTAATAAAACAGCAGGTGTCATCATCGCACTTTAGTTTGGTTCATTGTTTGCATTTTCCGTTACAGCTTTGGAAGATAAGGGCAAACGCAGTACGAAAGTATTATGGCCGGGCATATTCGATTTTTTAAGATGGAGCGTGCCCTTGTGCAGTGCCGCCAGCGACCGCGAGAGCGCCAGTCCTATGCCTGTTCCTTTTTGCTTTTCCGTTCCTTTGAGCCGGTAAAAAGGTTCGAATATCTTTTCTCTTTTATTTTCAGGTATCACATACCCGTCGCTTATGATCTCCGTGGTAAAATGGCCCTGCGGACCGGCTTCCATTTTAATTTTTACTTCCTGTTGCGCATATTTTACCGCGTTACTGAAAAGGTTGCAGTATATTTTATT
>CAYVEI010000129.1:1216-13879 GCA_964450515.1 uncultured Terrimonas sp.
CATCCTTTACCTGCACTTCTTTATTGTTTACCTGTAAGCCTGTAATATAAACGGGGGCAGTAAAATTGCCTGCTGAAAAAGTATCGGGGTTAAAGCTGATCATGCCTTTTACACTGCCGAAATACATTTTTCCTTCTTTGCTTTTATAGCCCGAATTATAGTTGAACTGGTCATTTAATAAGCCGTTGGCCCTGGTATAAACAAGCATTTTTTCTGTGGTAAGGTTAAGGCATACCAGCCCGCGGGAAGTGGCTATCCAAAGGTTTTTCCTGCCATCTTCCAGGATCTTAAAAATGTAATCGCTGGGCATGCCATTTTTGCTGGTATAACGGGTAAAGGTTTTGTTTTCTTTGTTGAGCCTGCACAGTCCGCCGCCTTCCGTAGCTACCCACAGGTTGCCATTGCTGTCTTCAAAGCTGCTGTTCACCATATCGCTGCCTATGCTTTCGGGGTGTTGCGGATCGTAACGGAAATTGCCCTGCTTCCCGGTTGCATTATTATAAAAATACAAGCCGTCTCCAATGGTGCTTACCCATACCGTACCCTCGCGGTCCTCCATAATATGGTATATAAAATGATCGCCCGGAACCTGTTCCACTTTTATAAAGCTTTGCGATATGGAATCATAACAGGTAAGACTAATCGAAGTACCGATAAGCAGTTCACCGCTTCGGGTTTTATATAAAGCAAGCGGAAAATTGCTGCGCAGCCCGGGGGTAGCGGAGTTGTAATGCCGTATTACTTTACCGGTTCTGATGTCCATCACATCTAATCCGTGCTCAAAGGTTCCGATCCATAGCTGGTTGCCTGTTGCCAGCAGCCCGTGTATATTGGGATACGAAATGGTGCCGGGCTTCCCGGTGGGCATATACTGTGTGATATGGCCTGTTTCCGGGTTGAGCTTATTCAAACCCCTGTCTTCCGTGCCGATCCAGAGGTTCCCGTACAGGTCCTGGCATATTTCCCTTACCGCGTTACCGCTGATGCTTTGCGAACTGTTGTCCGGAAAATACTTTTGAAAGGCGAGCTGTTGTTTCGGAAAATAATTAACGCCTCCGAAATAAGTGCCCGCCCAAATGCCGCCTTCCTTATCCATACAAAGCGAGTAAATGGCATTGTCGGAGAGCGAATAAGGATCGTTGTATTGTTTGCGCAGGTTAGCAAGGGTACCTTTTTCCGTATCATAAATAAAAATGCCCGATTCGCTCGCTATCCAGTATTCATTGTTTGCGATATGAATAAAGTCGCGCACAAATATGTTCGTTTTATCGGGGTTATACGTAAGCGCATCGGTATACGAGCCATTTTTGGTATCAAAAATTTTGAGCCCCTGCCCCGTGGTTCCTAAAAGTATTTTCCCGTTGCCGGTATAAAACATTTTCTCTATCCATTTGGTAGGCGTATGGGGAGAATGGCTGAATACATCATATACCGCGTAGGTGGCTGTTTGGGGATCATATTTTTTTAATGTGGCGAAGGTGGTAAACCATATTACGCCGGCATCGGCAACCCAAATGGCGGTTATCCATTCATCCCGGAGTTCGGCAAGCTGGGCAACGTTACCGGTAACGGGGTTATGCTGGTAGAGCCGGGCACCCATTAAGAACCAGATATTGCCCTTGTTGTCTGTTTGTATTTCATTTACACCGGCAAGCTCATGGGTAGGCACCCGCCTGAAATTTTCTTTTTCTGCATTGTATGCGTAAAGTCCTTTCCCTGTTCCAACCCACATACGGCCGGCATCATCTTCTAATAAGCTGTATACAAAGTTGTTGCCGAGGCTGCCGGTATCCTGGTCGTCTTTCCTGAATATTTTAAAGCTGGTACCGTCAAACCGGTTCAATCCATCCTTGGTGCCAAACCACATAAAGCCCCTGCTGTCCTGCAGGGTACAAAAAACGGTGTTGTGCGATAATCCGTTCTCTACCTGGTAATGCCTGAAATAATAGCCCTGCGCATAAGTGGCGCAGCTAACAAATGCAATCGTTACCAGTAGTAATACTTTCTTTTTCACAGCAGTATATGGTTGTAAACGAAGGTATAATTATTTGAGATTTGAAATTTAGATTTGAGATTCAATATCGTTTGGTTACTTTTTTTCCGCAAAAAAAGTAACCAAAATCCGGCAGCTTTGCGGGAGATGGAAATGCGGCTATAGGCTTGTTGCTACACGGCATTCCAATGCTTGGTAAACTGCCGGCGATCACCGGATTTAAAATCTCAAATTTAAATCTGCCTCTTTGATACAATTTGAAGAAACATTGAGACGCCTGAGCGAATCCTTTAGAAATATTCTTTCTTCCTTCACAGTGCCAAAAAATGGAAACGTTTCCATTTTTAAAGATTGTCAACAATAATTAACTGCCATATGAATGTACGAGTTATTGCCAGAGCTTTACGGCAGCGCATTTCAGCAATTGAAATCCTCCTGTCGCATTCCAAAAAGATGCTGGTTGCCGCATGCATCTTTTTTACATTGCTTTCTCCCGTTTTTTCACAATCCATCACCGTTTCGGGTAAGGTTACCGACAGCCTCAGCGCAGGTTTGCCTAATGTAACCGTAACGGAAAAAGGAACAAAAAGATCAACCCTTACCAATGCTGAAGGGAATTTTTCCCTGACCATCAACTCATCAGCATCGGTTCTTGTATTTAGTTCGGTAGGTTACCAGCCCCGCGAGGTAATAGCGGGAAACCAAACTAATTTCATGATCACACTGCAGGCAGCGAATGCCAGCATGGAGGAAGTAGTGGTTATTGGTTACGGTACCCGTAAAAAGCAATCTTTAACGGGTGCTATCTCTACCGTTACGGCCGATGATATTGGCAGGGTGCATGGTGCTTCTACGGTTAGCGCTACGCTGGCGGGTAAATTGCCCGGTGTATCCTTCCGTATGCCGGATGGACGGCCCGGCGCCAGCGCCAATATCCAGATCCGGAACATGGGCAATGCGCTTTTCGTTATTGATGGTATACAGCAGGATGCCGGACAGTTTAATAATCTTGCCCCCAATGATATTGAAAGCATAACTGTACTGAAAGATGCTTCTGCCGCTATTTATGGTATACGTGCCGCCAATGGAGTAGTGGTAGTTACTACCAAAAAGGGAAGATTGAATTCAGACAACCGCATTAATATTGATTCTTATGTAGGCTTTCAAAACTGGACAAGATTTCCGGATGTGCTGAACAATTCTTACGACTATATGCGCTACAGGGCTGAGGCCGAGATCAACAGGTTTGGCAGTACTACCATCACCGATGAAGAATTGCAAAAATACAAAGCGGGAACAGAGCCGGGATATAAAAGCTTTAACTGGAAGGATTTTATTCTGAAGCCCAATGCTCCCCTCAATTCACTTAACCTGAATGTTACAGGCGGCACAGATAAATTGAATTATTATTTATCTGCCACCAACTTATACCAGAACTCCCCGTTAGGCAGGGAATACAAATTCATGCGTACCAATATTCAATCCAATGTTACCGCTAAAGTAGCCAATGGATTAAAAGTGGGCATGAATATTAACGGCAGAATTGAAAGCCGCGAAAATCCCGGTGTTCCCGGAGGGGATGATTACTGGCTGGCCAGGTTCGCTATTTTGAGGAATACACCTTTAGAAAGACCATACGCCAATGATAACCCCGAATACCTGAACGACATAAAGCACAACGAAACCAACTGGGCTTACCTCAATTATAAGAACGCGGGTAAATACCGCAACGACTGGCGGGTGCTGCAGGGTAACTTTACCGCCGAATACCAGATACCCTGGGTTAAAGGGCTTTCTGTAAACGGGGTATATTCTTATTATATAGCCGACTACCTGTTAAACAATCATGAATACACGTACAATACCTATACCTATAATGCTACGGAAGATTCCTATATAGCAACAGGAGGCAGCACCAATCCCTGGAGGGAACGGGAACAGATCAAACAGATCAATAAAACCACGCAGTTGCAGATCAGCTATAACCGGTCTTTTGGATTACACGACATTTCTGCCACCATTGTTAATGAAAGGATACTGAACAACCGCTTGCGCAACTGGATACATTCTGTACCCAGCACCAACGCGCTGCCACTTATTTATTTTAATACGGCCGACAGGTACGATGACAGCGATGATAAGGAAGCAAGAATAGGGTATGTTGGCAGGATCAACTATGCGTATAACGACAGGTATTTCCTGGAGCTGGCAGGCAGGCGCGATGCATCGTATATTTTTCCACCGGAAAACAGGATAGGTTATTTCCCTTCAGCATCCGTGGGATGGCGCATCACCGAAGAATCTTTTATGCAGGGATTGCTGGGTGATAAAAATATACTGACTGACCTGAAGCTCAGGGCATCCTATGGTATATTGGGTGATGATGGTTCTTCACTGGGACTGAGCCCTTTCCAGTATATAGAAGGGTATAATTATAACCAGGGCATTGCTATCTTAGATGGCATACCCATTGTGGGTTCAAGAGACAGGGGCGTTGCTACTACCAATATATCATGGCTGGAAAGCAGGATCACTGATATAGGACTGGATTTTGCATTGTTCAATGGAAAGCTTACGGGCACATTCGATTATTTTTACCGGAAACGCTCCGGACTGATAGCCGTTAAGAACGATGTGCTTACGCCTATAGAGATAGGCTATACGCTGCCCCGTGAAAACCTTAACAGCGATGCGCAGTTTGGACAGGAATTTTCATTGAATTATAACGGAAAGGTAAGAGACATAGCTGTTTCTGCAGGGGCAAATATAGCTTACTCGCGCTCCAAATTCTTATCTTCCTATAATCCGCTTTTCTTTAACTCGTGGGATCAGTACCGCTGGTCGCAGGAAGGACGCTACACCAAAACCAACTGGGGCTATGAAGTGATCGGCCAGTTTACTTCTGTTGAGCAGATCAATAACTACCCGGTGAATATTGACGGGCAGGGCAACAGAACGATGCTTCCCGGCGATCTTATTTATAAAGACTTTAATGGCGATGGGAAGATTGACGGGTACGATGAGCGTCCTATAGGCTATGGCGTTGGTACACAGCCTAATATCAACTTCGGATTCAATATTGCGCTGCTGTACAGGGATTTTGACTTCCATGCCGATTTTTCAGGAGGAGCAGGCTATACCTGGTACCAGAACTGGGAAATGAAATGGGCATTTCAGAACGATGGAAATTTCAATACCATTTTTGAAGACCGTTGGCATCGTGCCGATATGAAGGATATGGGCAGCGAATGGATCCCCGGTAAATACCCCGCTAACCGCTTTAATGACGGCGGACACAGGAACTATAACAACAGTTCCACCTTCTGGGCGCATAATGTAAAATACATCAGGGCCAGAACCATTGAGCTCGGTTATTCTTTGCCGGTAGCGTTGATCAGCCGCATTAAAATGCAGCGGGCCCGCATTTATATAAACGCCTATAACCTTTTTGCTATTGATAATCTTAAAGATTTTGGCGTTGATCCGGAAGTAAATGAAGAAAACGGGCTGCAGTTTCCGCAAAGCAGGGTTTTCAATTTTGGTGTAAATCTTTCCTTCTAACTAAAAATTAGCACATGAAATGAGCCGTGGACATACTATGTAGAAAAGAAGATGAGATGGGCGCATTCCATGTGGCAAATAAAAAAATAAAAATTAGCACATGAAAAAGATATTTCAATTCATATTGTTTACTGCTGTGCTGGGCGCAGGGAGTTGTAAGAAAGACAAAGACTTCCTCGATATCAAGCCCATATCCATTTTGGATAATGAGTCGGCTTTTTCCGATCCTGCACAGGTATTATCCATACTGGGCGATTTGTATAACCGGCAATCGGATTTTTCATTTTTTGACGGAGATGCCGCCTGGGTAAGCTTTGCCGATTTCAGCGAAAGCTTTCCTTCGGAAAACGGCCGGGCCTATATTGTACAAAGAACGGGCTGGGGCTATGGCGAATGGGGCATCAACTGGTTCGATTCGTATGCCTATATCCGTGAGCTGAACCTGTTTCTGCAACGCTGTGAAGCCGCTCCCACTTTATCTGATGGAGATAAAAAGCGTTTCCTGGCTGAAGCCCGTTTTTTACGAGCCAATTTTTATTTTGAGATCACCAAGCGCCTGGGCGGTGTTCCTTTGATCACCGAACCTTTGTTATATGATTTTAAAGGAGATCCCACTTACCTGCAGCACCCAAGGGCAAAGGAATCGGAGATGTATGATTTTGTGATAAGCGAAGCGGAAGCCATAAAAAATGATCTGCCTGCAGACGCCAATGTAAAAAGCCGCGCGTCGAAGGGTGCCGCGCTGGCCATGGAAGCAAGAGCGGCCTTGTACGCGGGTTCAATTGCTAAGTATGGCGCAACCACACCGCAGGTTGCTTTGCCTGGTGGTGAAGTAGGCATTCCTGCGGGTATGGCAAACGATTATTATACAAAAGCGCTGAACGCGGCAAAGGCAATCATTGATGGCAGCGCTGGCGGGTATGCTTTGTATAACAGCAAGCCCGACCTTGCCGAGAATTTTTACAGCCTTTTCTTAGATAAGAATAATAATCCCGAATCTATTTTTATAGAAGACTTTAAATTAAAAAGCGGGAAAGTACATTATTTCACCGGCTGGAACCAGCCACGCTATGGCGCCGAGGAAGAAGAAGGCGGCCGCATTAATCCTTCATTGAACTTAGTGGAATCCTTTGAAAAATTAGACAATACCTATGCGCCGCTGCCGGTTGAGGATGGTTCAGGCAATCCTATTTATTACAGCAACCAGTCCGATATTTTTGAAGGCCGGGATGCGCGGTTATCCGGCACCGTTATTTTGCCGGGTACTGCTTTTAAAGGAAGAAATGTGGATATATGGGCGGGATACCAGTTGGCTGATGGCAGCATACTAACCGGCGACGACAGGGGCGCCCAGAAAGTGCTTCCGGGCGGAACCAATCCGGTGCAGGTAGTGGGGTTTGATGGTCCTATCAATGCCAAAGAATTTACGGCCCAAAGCGGGTTTTATATTCGTAAGTATCTCGATCCTGCACCGGGCGGCGGCTCCCGTGGTACAAGCAGTGAAGTGCCTTTTCAACGCTATCGTTTTGGAGAAGTGCTGTTGAATGCCGCTGAAGCCGCTTTTGAGCTGGGCCAGCCAGACGTGGCAGCCGGGTATATGAACGAGGTAAGGTCGAGGGCCGGACTGGTTATTCCATTAACAGCAGGTGATATTACTTTCGACAGGATTGTGCATGAGCGCAGGGTGGAGCTGGCATTTGAAGGTCATATTTTATATGATATGAAACGCTGGCGCCTGGCCACCAAAGTATGGGATGGCAACAAAATGACGGAAGCCGACCTGCTATCCAATATTGGTAAAGCTACCAAAAGAAATACCCAGCCCTATGCATTGTGGCCGTATAAATATCACAATCCTGCCAGCCCCAATAATGGCAAATGGATTTATAAGATCGTATTGCCTTCCTTGGTTACAGGCGCTAACAATTTCCAGTTGGGCAATTATTATTCTTTTATTGATGATAACGTGCGTTCCAATAATCCCAAAATCGTAAGGCAACCCAATCAATAAGTACATTAAAATTTTAATTATGAAAATTACATTTCATCATATCATTATACTGGTTGTTGCAACTACCTTCCTGTCTTGCAAAAAAGACAATTACGATCCGCCAAAAACAAAGCTCAGCGGCAACCTGGTATACCAGGGCGAAACCATCCAGGTAGAATACGACCGGGTACCTTTTCAATTGTATCAATATGGCTTTGGCAAAACAGGTGCTATAGGCGGCACTTTTGCACCCGATGGCAGCTACTCAATGCTGCTCTTTAATGGCGATTATAAGTTTGTTATTCCCAATGACCAGGGGCCATTTGTATGGAAAAAAACACCTTCGGGTGAGCCGGACAGTTTGACGATCAATCTTAAAGGCAACCAGGAACTGGATATTGAAGTAACGCCTTACTATATGCTTAGAAATGCGCAGCTTACGGCCGGATCGGGTAAGGTGTCTGCTGCTTTTGCGGCGCAACAAATTATTACAGGCGCCGATGCAAAAGATATAGAAAGAGTGAGCCTGTATATCAATAAAACCCAGTTTGTCTCGGGCGCTAACAATATCGCTTTTACGGATGTTGCCGGCTCTTCCCTAACGGATGTGAATAATATTACGCTGGAAACCGCTATACCCGATATAGCGCCTTCCCAGAACTATGTATTTGCACGCGTTGGGCTTAAGATTGCCGGGGTGGAAGATATGATTTTTACACCGGTGCAAAAGCTTAGCTTTTAACAGGAGCACAATATGTAAGATGAATGGGGTATAAAGGAAGCCTCTCTTGTGTTTGTACGCCGGGTTATTACTATTATTGCAGAATATTGTGTAAAGTTTATCATTCAAAGCAATCATCATGAAGTCATTTTTTTCTTTTGTTTTATTTGTAACAATCGGTATGGGATTATATGCGCAGGAAGCGTGGAAGCCTGTTGCGGGTAAAATTATAACGCAATGGGCCGCCGATATAAAAGCCGCACAGCCCTTGCCTGAATACCCCCGTCCGCAGCTCACCCGAAAAAGCTGGATGAACCTGAACGGGATGTGGCAATACGCTATCGTTCACAAAACAACAGGCGAAACCCAACCTGCCGCTTTTGATGGTAATATCCTTGTTCCTTACGCGGTGGAATCTGCCCTTTCGGGCGTGGGTAAAACGGTAGGAAAGGATAGTGTGCTCTGGTACAAACGCGCGGTAGAAGTATCCGCTGCATTCAGAAAAGGAAAAGTGCTGCTGCATTTTGGCGCGGTTGACTGGGAGTGTGATGTATATGTAAACGGTAATAAGGTGGGTTCGCACCAGGGCGGGTATGATCCTTTTTCATTTGATATAAGCGCTGCCCTTACAAAAGGAAAGCAGCAGGAAATTGCCATACGCGTTTGGGATCCCAGTGATGACGGCCCGCAGCCGCGCGGCAAACAAATTAAGAATCCTCATGGTATATGGTATACGCCGGTAACAGGCATCTGGCAAACCGTGTGGCTCGAAAATGTGCCTTCTACCTATATTGCTGCTACGGTGCAAACACCCGATATAGACAGGCAGTCGCTTTCCGTAAAAGTAGATATAGAGAACCTGCAGCCGGGCGATGCGGTAAAAGTTGTTGCATACGATGGTCAGCAACAGGTAGCGGAGCAAACATGGAATGGTGAAGAGGAAGCTGCCTTAACCATAAGCAATCCAAAGCTATGGTCGCCCGCCAACCCTTTCCTGTATGATCTTAAATATACGGTTACCCGGAAAGGAAAAGTGATAGATGAGGCAGGCAGCTATTTCGCTATGCGTAAAATTTCGGAAGCGCCGGATAACAATGGTATAAAAAGAATGCTGCTGAACAATGAATTCGTATTTCAATACGGCCCGCTCGACCAGGGCTGGTGGCCGGACGGTTTGTATACCGCGCCAACAGATGAAGCGCTTAAATATGATGTGGAGCAAACCAAAGCAATGGGCTTTAATATGATCCGCAAGCATGTGAAAGTAGAACCCGCCCGCTGGTACTATCATTGCGATAAGCTTGGTATGCTGGTGTGGCAGGATATGCCCAGCGGCGATATGGGTGGAAATAAATGGGATATGCGGGCAGGACAGATTTCAGGCAAAAACTTAGACAAGGAACGCAGCGCAGAATCGGAAGCCATTTACCGTACCGAATGGAAGTCCATCATGGATGCATTGCATAATTTTCCTTCCATTGTAGTATGGGTGCCTTTTAATGAAGCATGGGGACAGTTTAAAACAAAAGAAATTACGGAATGGACGATGCAGCTCGACCCCTCGCGGTTGGTGAATGAAGCCAGCGGCGGAAACTTTTTTGCTTCCGGCCATATACTCGATATTCACAACTACCCCGATCCGCAAATGCCCACACCGAAAATATTCGGCGATAAGCAAATACTGGTATTAGGTGAATTTGGCGGGCTGGGGCTGCCGGTTGAAGAGCATACCTGGCAGGAGAAGGACAACTGGGGATACCAGAGTTTTAAAAACAGCGATGAGTTGCTTAACCGCTATACCCGCCTCATTAATGATCTTACGCCGCTCATTCCGCTGGGCCTTTCTGCAGCGGTATATACACAAACCACAGATGTGGAAGTAGAAATAAACGGCTTAATGACCTACGACAGGAAGATCATGAAAATGCCTTTGGAAAAGCTGAAGCAACTGCATCAGCAATTGTATAATAAGGGGCTGGTGAAGATGAAGTAGACCAACCTGTTAGGTCTGCCGAACGGCGAAGCATCCTGGCAGACCTAACAGGTTTTCGGTACGCGACGAAGGAGCATCAGACCGCAACATGAGTGTGGAAAATGTGAAAATGTGGGAAATAAGTGTATGCTAAAAAAACATAAACTATAAATAAAAAACCACAAACTCAGATGAAGCACTTCATTCTGATACTATTTTTTACTCCATTACTCCTCTTTTCCTGCAAAACCCAGTCGCAGGATAATGATAAGCGTATGTTCAGCAACCCGCTGCTGCCTTCAGGTGCGGATCCCTTTTCCTTTTATAAGGATGGCTATTATTATTATACGCATACCTTGGGCAACCGGATCGCCATATGGAAAACCCAAAACCTGGCCAACCTGGAAAATGCGCAACGGAAAGACATCTTTACACCGCCTGCAGGTACCCTGTATTCAAAGCAGCTTTGGGCGCCCGAAATTCATTTTATTGAAAACAAGTGGTATGTATACTTTGCGGCCGATGATGGAAACAACAACAATCACCGGATGTATGTGCTGGAAAATGAATCAGCAGATCCTATGACCGGTGAATGGAAGTTTAAGGGGAAAGTTGCAGACCCCGCCGATAAATGGGCTATTGATGGAAACGTTTTCTTTTACCAAAAACAATTGTATATGATCTGGTCGGGCTGGGAAGGAGACGTGAACGGGCAACAGAATATTTATATCGCCAAAATGAAAAACCCGTGGACGATTGATGGCAGCAGGGTATGCATTTCCAAACCCGAACTGGAATGGGAAACACATGGCGACCTGAATGATGCGGATAATCCGCCACATGTAAGTGTGAACGAAGGCCCGCAGGCGCTGTTCAATGGCGACAAATTGTTTATTGTATATTCCGCCAGCGGCTGCTGGACCGACTATTATGCATTGGGCTTATTGCAGTTTACGGGTTCAGATAATTTGATGGACACTGCTGCATGGAAAAAAGCGCCGCAGCCTGTGTTTAAGCAATCCAAAGAAAATGGGGTGTATGCGCCGGGACATAATTCATTTTTTAAATCGCCCGATGGTAAAGAAGACTGGATATTATACCATGCCAATGCTTTACCCGGACAGGGTTGTGGCGGGCATCGTTCGCCCAGGGCACAGCCTTTTACCTGGAACAGTGACGGCACACCCCGGTTTGGCTCACCTGTAAAAACGGAAATGATGCTGCCCGTTCCTTCGGGGAGATAGCAATATTATTGAACGAAACAAGACCAGGAAAATGAAAAAAGTTTGTGCTTTGCTCGCGGTTTATTTTTCTCTTGGGTTATTGACAGCACAGGAGCTTCGCGCGCCCGCTTATCCGTTAATAACACATGATCCTTATTTCAGCATATGGTCTTTCAACGATCAGCTCAATGCTGCTTCTACCAAACACTGGACAGGTAAGGATCAGTCTTTATTGGGTTTGATAAAAGTAGATGGAAAAACATACCGGTTTTTGGGTGACCTGGGTAAAGAATACAACAGTGTTATTCCTTCCGGGGATGAAAAACCATTTGAAGCGGCATATACTGAAGCCCAACCCGCCGAGGGGTGGATGAACACCGGCTTTAATGATGCCGCCTGGAAAAAAGGAATGGCGCCATTTGGCGATAATGAATCTGCTGCGAAGACCTTATGGAAATCGCATGACATATGGATGCGCCGCAGTTTTGTATGGAATGGCGGAGATGTGCATGGACTGTTTCTTAAGCTCCTTCACGACGACAACGCAGAAGTATATCTGAATGGTGAAAAGATTTACAGTTATACAGGATGGCTCAGCAAGTATCATTATATTCCATTGCCTGAGTCTGCAGCAAAAAAATTAGTGAAAGGTAAAAATGTGCTGGCTGTTCATGTTGCCAATACTGCCGGCGGGGCTTCGCTCGACGTAGGTATTGTACAGGAAGTAATATCTCCCACAAACAAGCTGGTAGTGCCGGCAGAACAAAAGAAAGCAACGCTCAACGCCACACAAACCATGTATGAGTTTACCTGCGGACCGGCAAACCTAACCCTTGGCTTCACGTCTCCCCTGTTAATGCATGATCTTAATGTATTATCCCGGCCCGTGTCGTACCTCACTGCTGCTGTTGTTTCCAATGATGGAGCCAAACATGATGTGGAGCTTTATTTTGGCGCGTCAACCGCCCTGGCTGTGAATAACGGGTCAGAAGCAGTGATTGCCAGCGGATACAAATCGGGTGATTTGAATATATTAAAGGCAGGAACCAAAGATCAGCCGGTGTTACAGAAAAAGGGAGACGACCTGAGAATAGACTGGGGCTATATGTATGTAGCCGTGCCCGGGAAAGACAGGGCTGTGCAGTACATCACACCTGCAAGATATGCCTTCAATGCTTTCCTGTCGGGCACTTACCGGTTCAA
>CAYVEI010000130.1:0-12144 GCA_964450515.1 uncultured Terrimonas sp.
ATACCTGACACCTCCTATCACGCCGAATTACGCCCGGCATTGATAATACCGAAAGAACAGCGCATCACTAATTTTTCAAGCGTTTGCTTATGCGGCGACCCGGATCCGTTTTCTTCCATTTCCCTTACTTTGGTAATGGCATACTGCTGTATGGTTACCAATGGCAGCACGATCCGCTCCCGCATCTGAACGGAAAGCTGCTCTACCGGATAATCTGCCATCAGCTCATTTTTCCCGGTAAGACGAAATACGTATTGTTTGGTAAGCTCGTACTCATCAAATATCTTATTCCATATTTCTCCGTATACGGGATGATTGGAAAGAAAACGGGTCATAGGAAAAAAACTTTTTTTCATAGACATTTCACAATTGGCGATCAGCGTTTTAATAAAAGTAGATTTATCGTAAAGCTTTTTCACCTCTTCCCACCTGCCTTCTTCATCCATTTTTTTTAGCGCAGTGCCTACCCCATAGTAACCGGTTACATTTTGCTTTAACTGGCTCCATGAGCCAACAAAGGGGATAGCACGCAGATCTTCCAGTACCAGCTTACCCGACCCGCCTCTCTTTGCCGGCCGGCTGCCGATATTGGTTGCCGCATAAAACCGCAGCGGGCTTGCATGACCGAGGTATTCTAAAAAATTAGGGTGGTTTTTCAGCTCCAGGTAAGCCGCAAGGCTTTTCTCGGCCAACCGCTGTATCAGTGCTTTTTCGGTATCCTGAAGAATAATTTTCTGGGAAGCAAACAGGTCGTTCGAAATACCAGCATTGATCAGTTGCTCAATATTGAACTGGGCCGATGCAATGGTGCCGAAATTAGAGCTTACCGTTTGCCCCTGTATAGTGAGCTGAATTTCTTCATTAGCAATATTTTTCCCGAGAGAGGCATAGAACTTATGCGTTTTTCCGCCGCCTCTTGCGGGCGGGCCACCCCTGCCGTCAAAAAATATAACATCAATATCATACGCTCTTGATATTTGCGTAAGCGCTTCTTTGGCTTTATATATGCTCCAGTTAGCCATCAGGTAACCGCCATCCTTGGTACCATCGGAAAAACCCAGCATAATGGTTTGCTTGTTTTTGCGGAGGCGCAAATGTTCACGGTATGCCGGCAGCTCATACAATTCCTTCATGATGCCGGCAGCATTATCAAGATCATCAACGGTTTCAAAAAGCGGCACTATATCAACCAGCAGCGATGCCGCCTGCCAGCCGCTCATCAACAGCAATCCATATACCTCCATAACGGTTAAGGCGCTATCAGCATGGCTTATAACATAACGGTCGCACCCTTCCACACCGTTATTAGACTGGATATCCTTAATAGCCGCCATCACTTCAAGCGTGTCTTTATGAATCTCATCTGTAAGCTCTTCGCTGCTCACTACGGTATTTACATTTACCAGTGCCTGTATTTTATCCCTGTCGGGTAAAGACAGGTAACCGGCAGGAAGCGCTTTTGTGTTTTTAACGATCTCTTCAATTGCCCTGGCGTGTACCGAACTATCCTGCCGCACATCCAATGAAGCAAAATACAATCCAAAAACTTCCACTTTATTGATCAGCGATTCAATCAGGTCCAGGAACAGTCCGTTGTGTTTATAAATAAGCGTTTCCCTGATCTGTAAGAGTGTATTTAATATCTCCGCCTTACTGATATCGCTTTTATATCCCGGTACAAAAAGGTTATTATACAGCTTGAGCTCTAATTGCTGCAACGGAATATCCACTCCTTTAAAAGTAAGTCTCCTTTTCAGCCGGCGCACGTCAAGGTAATACGATTTCATAATGCTCTCGCGCAACGCCCCTGCTACCTTCAGGGTGGTGTCTGCTCTCACATAGGGATTGCCATCCCTGTCTCCGCCGGGCCAAAATCCCATGCGGATAACGGAATTACCCGAAGATACCAGCTCGGTCAAATTCGTTTTCATAAACGAAACGATCCTCCCTGCAGCCTGGTAAAAAATATTTTCAAGGTACCACATCAAACTTATCGCTTCATCATAGGGGGTAGGCTTCTGCTCCTTTAAAAAAGGCGTTTTCCCTAACTGCTGCAGGTACATGTTGATCTGGTTGATATTATTTTCAGCAATGGCACGGGTAAGATCATGTATGATACCCAAAACGGCGCCCGGGTAAAATTGCGTGGGATGCGCCGTAAGCACCAGCCTGATGCTGAAATCTTCCAGCTTTTTCTTCAGTTGGTCTTCATGATCAAACTGCGCTATTTCCGACTGGAGCCCCTTCAGCGTACCCGGGCCATTCATATCATTAACCGTGGTAAAAGCGGCATCTTCTAGCGCATCAAACAATACCACCTGCCGCTCTACATATTGCACAAACCGGAACAGCAGGTCTAATTTATCTTCTTCTTTTGCATACCCCGTATGCTTATCAAAGAAGTCATCAATAATTTGCAGCGGACTTTGGTGGATGGCATATCCCTCTTCACAATAGCTTAGCAGCAGGGAAAGCAGGATACCGGTTTTTTCAATGCGGTGAAAAGGTAAGGACGTAAACAGGCTGTTGTATATCTGAAATTTCCGGCCTACAAGATTCTGGAACTGCGTTAACGCTGCGGAAGATGAGCTTGGCATGGGTTACTTAATGATTAATTCGTCAAGATAGTTGTAAATAATTCAGGCATCACTGCTGCAAGGCAATCATGCATAACAGATTTTCAATTGACAGGCAATTGTATTTTAAAGGCGTGAAATTAGTTAAAAAAAAAGGAAATGACCGTTACCTTAAATGTTTTTAACCGGGACTGCTGTAATTTGTGCAACTTTTTAAAGGAAAGGCAAACAGGCGCTCCCGGGCGATAAATTTTCATCATTTTGTTTGCTATTGTGTAAATCTGTTTTACCTTCGGCAACTCAAAGCAGTAATGGTACACTACAAATCAAATACATTTCCTTCCGCAGCCGCTGCATTTCATACAGCAGGTACCATTATTATTACAACCACAACGACCCTCGTTTGAGGGTAGATGGCATGCATATCATTCTTTGGGCCAAAGGGCTACAATCGTCTGAAAAGATTCGGGAACCGGTATAATAATACTTATCAAAAACAAACATATGCAGGTGTTGAAATTCGGCGGAACTTCGGTAGGAAGCGCCGATAATATCAAAAGAGTAATATCCATTGTAAAAGAAAAGTTAGAAAAAGATAAAGCCATTGTGGTAGTATCGGCCCTGGGCGGCACTACTGATGCGCTGCTGAATGCAGGACTGATGGCTGCGGCCGGCAACGAGCAATATAAAGATGCCCTGCTGCATATTGAACAACGGCACCTGGAAACGGTTAAGCTATTAATACCCGTGCAGCACCAAAGCCACGTACTGAGCCTCGTTAAAAAATTATGTAACGATATTGAGGATATTTGCAACGGTGTTTTTTTACTGGGTGAATTTTCTGCCAGAACCTGCGACCGGATGATCAGCTATGGCGAACTGACCTCCTCGCAGATCATTGCCGCAGCTTTTAACAATAGCGGCATCGCCGCTGCATGGAAGGATGCAAGAACATTGATACAAACCAATGCCAATTTTGGTAATGCCACGGTAAATGTACCGGTTACGCGTCAGCAAATCACAGATTATATTACCTCATGCAAAGAAGATTTGGTGGTGATGCCGGGTTTTATTGCCGCCAATGCAGACAATGAAACAACCACTTTAGGACGCGGGGGATCCGACTATACAGCCGCTATGATGGCCGCAGCAACAGATGCTGCCTGCCTTGAAATATGGACGGACGTACCGGGTATGATGACTGCCGATCCCCGCTGGGTAAGCGGTGCCAAAGTAATTCCTTCCATATCGTACCAGGAAGCCATGGAGCTTTCTCATTTCGGCGCTAAAGTACTTTATCCGCCCACCATTCAGCCTGTTTTACGCAAGGCTATCCCCGTGGTCATCAAAAACACTTTCGCTCCCGGCGATGCGGGAACGGTAATTCAGCAAAAACCTTTTACAAACGGCAATGCCATACGCGGTATTTCCAGCATCAGTAATATTGCCCTTTTCAGCCTGGAGGGAAGCGGCATGGTGGGCGTTCCCGGTTTTTCAAGAAGACTATTCGAGGCCCTGTCAGAGGCACAGATCAATGTAATACTTATTACCCAGGGCTCTTCGGAGCACTCTATTTGTGTTGGCGTTGAAGCTTCCGCCATCCATAAAGCCAAAGCAGTGGTAGATACTGAGTTTGAACATGAAATAGCTGTCGAGAAAGTACAGCCCCTGCTGGTTGAAACAGAATTGTCTATAGTGGCTTTGGTTGGAGAAAACATGAAAAGCCACCCGGGCATAAGCGGTAAAATGTTTGGTGCGCTGGGAAGGAACGGGGTTAATGTTCGTGCCATCGCACAGGGATCTTCGGAGCGAAACATATCGGCCGTAGTGGCTACAAAAGATGTGCGCAAAGCCATCAACATCCTGCATGAAGAATTTTTTGAAACCACCCGTAAAGCCATACACCTGTTTATTGCCGGCACAGGTAACGTAGGCAGTAAACTGCTACAGCAATTGCAGCAGCAACACAACTGGCTGGCAGAGCACCTGCGCCTTAATGTTAAGGTAACAGGACTGGCCAATAGCCGGAAAATGGTAATTGATGATAATGGCATTGACTTCGGCAACTGGCAGGAAAAGCTACAGGGAGGCGAAGACGCGGATATAGCATCGTTCGTTAATATTATTATCAGCAAAAACTTCCGCAATGCTATTTTTGTTGATATGACGGCAAACGATACCGTGGCCAAAGTATACGACAGGCTGCTGCAAAAAAGCGTTTCGGTTGTAGCCTGCAATAAAGTGGCGGCCTCATCATCCTACGGTTACTACAGGAAATTAAAAGACCTCGCAGGCACATACAATTGCCTGTACCTGTTTGAAACCAATGTAGGGGCCGCCTTGCCGGTAATAGGCACGCTGAACGACCTGTTGCGCAGCGGCGATAAGATCAACCGCATTGAAGCGGTGCTCAGCGGCACACTGAACTTTGTTTTTAATCATTACAACGGAAAAATAAGCTTTGCTGAAGTGGTAAAGCAGGCGCAGGATGAAGGCTATACAGAACCCGACCCGCGTTTGGATCTGAGCGGCACGGATGTGATGCGTAAAATACTGATATTGGCCCGCGAATCGGGCGAGCAATTAGAAATGGAAGATATTACCTGTAATGGCTTTTTGCCTGAAAGTTGCATGCAGGGCGATGTAAACACTTTTTATGACGAATTGAAAAAGCATGAGCCGCATTTCAAAAAATTGTACGATGACGCAGCAGCGGCAAACAGCAAGCTTAAATTTGTAGCAAAATTTGAGCAGGGAAAAGCGGTTGCGGGACTGGAGCATATTCCTGCGCAGCACGACCTGTACCATTTATATGGAAAAGATAATGTAGTATTGTTTTATACAGCGCGCTACCCCAGCCAGCCTTTGGTGATAAAGGGCGCCGGCGCCGGCGCGGAGGTAACGGCATCGGGCGTATTTGCCGATATCATAAGAGCAACGGCGTCATAGAAGACAGGAAGGAGGAGTGAAGCTAATTTAAATCCGAAGCCGGAAATCCGAAAAACGAAGCGAAATGCAATCTCAAATTTCAAATCTCACCATGTGCCTGAATACAATAGATGAAGCAATAGATGCGGCAAAGGATACAGCATTAACCATTAAGGCTCCAGGTACGGTAGCCAATATTGTATGCGGGTTTGATGTGCTGGGACTGGCGCTGAACGATCCCTATGATATCATGACAGTAAAGCTCATTAAAGATCCCGTAGTGGTTATTCATAATGTGGATGATTACGGGCTGCCCACCGATCCGCAAAAAAATGTAGCGGGGGTTGCGCTTTTGGAAATGATTGAAAGGCTGGAGAACAGGGTGGGGTTTGATGTTACCATAGAAAAAAAAATAATGCCGGGCAGCGGCATTGGTTCCAGCGCGGCAAGTTCGGCAGGCGCCGTAGTAGCAGCCAACCATTTACTGAGCAATATTTTCAGCAAAGCCGACCTGGTGCAAATGGCCATGCTGGGCGAAAAGCTGGCCTCGGGTGTTAAGCACGCCGATAATATAGCGCCCTGCATCTATGGCGGCGTTACGCTTATCCGCAGCATTCACCCGTTAGATGTGATCAGCGTTCCCTCTCCTTCCCTGTACGTTACGCTGGTTCACCCGCAAATTGAAGTGCGTACGGAAGATGCAAGGCAAATACTGCGGAAACAAATATTGCTGAAGGATGCTATCAGGCAATGGGGTAACATTGCAGCGCTGGTTACCGGATTTATGAAAAATGATTACGGATTGATCAGCCGCTCTCTTGAAGATGTGCTGATAGAACCCATACGCAGTATACTTATTCCCGCTTTTGATGAAGTAAAGGCAAAGAGTTTGGAAGCCGGCGCCTTAGGCGGCGGCATATCCGGGTCGGGGCCTTCCATATTTATGCTGAGCCGCAATGAAGCAACAGCATATGCAGTTGAAAAAAAGATGCAGGAAATATATACGAACACCGGTATTCCCTTTCATACATATGTTACTACCGTAAATATGGAAGGAGTGAAGCGGATGAACTGATATATTTATTATTTAACCGCTCCGTTATCCTTTGCAACAGATAAAGAACAGCAACGATTACAATGAAATATTATAGTCTTAATCAACAGTCTCCCAAAGTAAGTTTTAAGGAAGCCACTATAAAAGGACAGGCCCCGGATAAGGGCTTGTATTTTCCGGAAAGCCTGCCCCGGCTTGATAAGAACTGGATAGCCGGCATTAACGGTAAGAGCACTGCCGCTCTTGCTTTTGATGTAATACAACCCTATGCAGGCAACGATATACCCGAAGATGAACTGCGGCGCATTGTGGCAGAAACGGTTAACTTTCCGTCCCCGCTTGTGCAGGTAAACGACCATATATTTGCTTTAGAACTTTTTCACGGGCCAACACTTGCTTTCAAAGACACCGGCGCCAGGTTTATGAGCAGGTGCCTGGGTTATTTTGCAAAAGAAAGAAGTGAAAAAATAACCGTGCTGGTAGCCACGTCCGGCGATACCGGCGGCGCCGTTGCCCATGGCTTTTACGATGTGGAGGGAGTGGATGTAGTTATTCTTTACCCCTCCGGAAAAGTAAGCGCAGTACAGGAAAAGCAATTAACCGCTTTAGGCAAGAACATTCACGCACTGGAGGTAAACGGCACATTTGATGATTGCCAGCGCATGGTGAAACAGGCATTTGCCGATGAATCCCTGATGCAAAAAAGATTGCTTACATCGGCCAATTCTATAAATGTTGCCCGCTGGCTGCCGCAACAGTTCTATTATTTCTTCGCTTACAAGCAATGGAGTGAAAAAGAAAATCCTCCTGTATTTTGTGTACCCAGCGGCAACTTCGGTAACATTTGCGCAGGGATGCTGGCCCATATTTCAGGACTTCCCGCGGCGCATTTTATTGCCGCATGCAATGCCAATAATGTGGTACCCCGTTATTTACACAGTGGCAAATACGAAGTAAAAGAGGCGCTGCCCACGCTTTCCAATGCTATGGATGTAGGCGATCCCAGCAACTTCGTTCGGGTACTGCAGTTATTCGGCAACAATTTCATTAACCTCAGCAAAATGCTTTCGGGATACACGATAACCGACGCGGAAACAAAAGATACCATAAAGAAAGTATGGGAAAAAACCGGTTATCTTACCGATCCGCACGGAGCCGTTGGTTATCTTAGCCTGCAACGCTACATAGAGCAGCATCCGAACCAAAAAGGCATTTTCCTGGAAACAGCACACCCGGTAAAGTTTTATGATGTGGTTGAGTCCGTAACCGGAGAAAAAGTACCCGTTCCGCCTACCATTGAAAGCCTCCTGCACCTGCCTAAGCACAGCATCGTGATGGATGCCGCCTACCCCGCGCTTAAAAATTATTTATTGCAGCAATAACCACTCTGAGAAACGGTTTCAAAAGGGCCGCTATAAACAATATGCCGCTGAGATCCAAAGCCCCGGTCTTCCCCTTTTATTTTCTTCGTGGCTTCGTGATTTTATAGCAAAATATTAATTTTTCGGCGGCCCCATCTTATGTATATTCTCTCGATATTTGCCGGTAGGAAAACATGAGCTATGCATGATATTGAACCTTTTTACAACTGGCGGCATTTATATGCTTCGGAAGAAGATCCGCGGTCTCCTTTTCTGGGAAGAGAGTATAGCGAATTTGTGTTTTCGCAAACCGTTTACAATTACTATATCCATCCCCAATGGGATGAATTTGGATCACGTACCCTGTATATGAAGATACTTTATGCCGATTACGATCATGGGTACGCAATTATTGAATTAATAGGAGAATGGAATGATGCCATAGAAAATGATATTCAAACCCTGCGGAGAGAAGTTACGGATGTGCTTTTTTATGAGCGCATCACAAAATTTATATTAATAGGAGAAAATGTATTGAATTTTCACAGCAGTGATGACAGCTATTACGAAGACTGGTTCCAGGAAACAAATGAGGAAGACGGATGGATCGTTATTTTAAACCTCCCGGAACAGTCGCAGTACGATTTTAAAAAAGCAAAACTGAACAGATATATTCAATTACTGGAGGCGCCCCATTGGCGCACATTGCAGCCCCAGCACCTGTTTCAGGTTATTCATGATCGTCTGTCGAAACGCATAGATGGATAAAAAATAATATAACCTGACTTTTATGAGCTTTTGTGTGCTATTTTTGTCATAATCTTTTTCTAACCACTTCTTCTGAATATGACCTGGAAACAACTCTTCACTTCATCTGTAGGAAAAAAATTTGTAATGGCGCTTACAGGTGTTTCACTCATTGCATTTCTTGTGGTGCATGCGGGAATTAACGCCTGTATTTGGGCAAACGATGACGGCGCCATGTTCAATAAGGCCGCTCATTTTATGGGAGCAACAGTAGTGATCCGTATTCTGGAAGTGGGATTATTTATCGGCATTATTTTACACATTGTACAGGGATTGATCCTGGAAGCACAAAACAGGAGCAGGCGCAGTATAGGTTACCAGGTTCCGCTGGGCAACCGCGGGAGCAAATGGTACAGCCGCAGCATGGGCTTGCTGGGCACATTAATTTTGTTATTCCTGATCATGCATATTTATCATTTCTGGACGCCCAGCCGTCTGGGTGGGGTAGGCAATATTCATGAACTGGGTACTGTTGCTTACGATGGAAAAACATACCATAACCTCTATGGCGAAATGGTAATTGTATTTCAATCGCTTACGATAGTTATTTTATATGTGCTGGCCTGCATTTCCTTAGCTTACCATTTAATGCATGGATTTAACAGCGCTTTCAGAACGCTGGGCCTGCATAACCAACGCTATGTGCGTATGGTACATGCAACAGGCGTGGCATTTTCGGTAATTGTACCGCTGGCATTTGCCATGATGCCGGTGTCTGTATATCTGGGGTGGGTGAAATAGTTGTAAGTAGTAAGTGATAAGTAGTAAGTATTGGAGAGAAGTGAAGGGTGGAAAGCGGATAAATCGGGAGTGCTGATCGTTCACCTTTATTCATAACCTGGAATCAATCTGGTAAAATCATCAACGTATTTACAATTATGTTGGATTCAAAAATACCTGCAGGACCGTTAGAGAACAAATGGAATGACTATAAAGGTCATGTAAAACTGGTTAACCCTGCCAATAAGCGTAAACTGGAAGTTATTGTAATAGGAACAGGTTTAGCAGGCGCTTCGGCCGCCGCTTCCTTAGGTGAGCTGGGATACCGTGTAAAAGCTTTTTGCTTCCAGGATTCCCCGCGCCGGGCGCACTCCATTGCAGCACAGGGCGGCATCAACGCCGCTAAAAACTATCAGAATGACGGGGATTCTGTTTTTCGCCTTTTTTATGATACCATAAAAGGCGGAGACTACCGCTCCCGTGAAGCCAATACACACCGGCTGGCGGAAATAAGCGCTAATATTATTGACCAGTGTGTTGCACAGGGCGTACCTTTTGCAAGAGAATACAGCGGGCTGCTCAACAACCGCTCATTTGGCGGTGTGCAGGTAAAAAGAACGTTTTACGCTGCCGGGCAAACCGGCCAGCAACTGCTGATAGGCGCTTATCAGGCATTAGAGCGGCAGGTTGCACTGGGCAATGTTACCATGTATTCGCGCCACGAGATGCTGGACGTGGTGATCATAGACGGCAAAGCAAGAGGCATCATCTGCCGTAATCTTGTTACAGGCGAGCTGGAAAGACATTTCGGTCATGCGGTACTGTTATGCAGCGGCGGCTATGGCAATGTGTTTTATTTATCTACCAACGCCATGGGCAGTAATGTTACCGCCGCATGGAAAGCGCATAAAAAGGGAGCATTCTTTGCTAACCCCTGCTTCACTCAAATTCATCCTACCTGTATACCTGTTACCGGCGACCACCAGAGCAAGTTAACGCTCATGTCTGAATCGCTGCGTAACGACGGGCGGATATGGGTTCCTAAAAAACAGAACGATACGCGTAAAGCCAATGATATTCCCGAAGACGAAAGAGACTATTACTTAGAAAGAAGATACCCGGCCTATGGCAACCTCGTACCCCGTGACGTGGCTTCACGCGCTGCAAAAGAAAGATGTGATGCCGGATACGGCGTAGGCACCACCAAGCAGGCGGTTTATTTGGATTTCCGTTACAATCTTATTAATAAGTACGGGCGGGCCGAAGCAAGCAAGCACGGCATAGAAAACCCCGATGAAGCAACACTGGTGCGGCTCGGCAAGGAGGTAGTGAAAGAAGAATATGGTAATCTTTTTGATATGTATGAAAAGATCACCGGCGAAAATCCCTATGAAGTGCCGATGCGTATTTACCCCGCCGTGCATTATACGATGGGCGGGCTGTGGGTAGACTACGAGCTGATGACTTCCGTTACCGGCCTGTATGCCTTGGGAGAAGCAAACTTTAGCGATCATGGCGCCAACCGCCTGGGTGCTTCAGCATTGATGCAGGGCCTGGCAGACGGGTATTTCGTTATCCCCTACACTATCGGGAATTACCTTGCCAATGAAATTTCAGTAAAACCCATCCCTACCACACATGAAGCATTTGAAGTGGCGGAAAACGCGGTAAAGGAACGTATCAGCAGCCTCATGCAAATTAAAGGAAAACAGTCGGTAGAAAGTTTTCATAAACGTCTGGGAAAGATCATGTGGGAAAAATGCGGCATGTCGCGCAATGCAAAAAAACTGGAGGAAGCTATAGAAGAAATAAGAGCGTTGAAAAAAGAATTCTGGAGCAACGTAAGGATACCCGGTGAAATCAATGAAATGAACCCTGAATTAGATAAAGCCAACCGCGTGGCGGATTTTATTGAACTGGGCGAACTGATATGCATAGACGCATTAGAAAGAGCAGAAAGTTGCGGAGGTCATTTTCGTGAAGAAAGCCAAACCGAAGAGGGAGAAGCCCTCCGCCATGATGACCAGTTCCTGTATGTAGCCGCCTGGGAATATAATGGAGAACATAACTGGAAACTGAATAAAGAAGAACTTGAATTTGAACTGGCCAAGCCAACGCAAAGAAACTATAAATAAATAATTTGAAAATTTGAAAATGTAGTAATTTGAAAGTGACAATCAATTGCTAACCTTCAATTTTTCAAGTTATGAGAAATGATAAACACAACGTCATTGTGAACAAATCCGTTGATTTTTCCCTGACAATCATTAAATATTGTGAAGTTCTTGAACAGTATAAAAAGTTTGTAATAGCACGACAACTGCTACGCTCATCAACTTCTATTGGAGCGAATGTTTTTGAGGCGCAAAATGCGGAAAGTAAAGCCGATTTTATTCATAAAATGAAAATTGCGGCGAAAGAAGCGAGCGAAACCTTATACTGGCTAATACTTTGCGAAAAGAGTGAAGATCACAGGTTCAGTAACAAATATTCAGAAGATTTGAATGAAATCATTAAAATATTATCTAAAATAATATCATCGGCAAAGGGGCGAATACCAGGCTTTGTGTGGCAGTTAATTTATTTATTTTCAAATTTTCAAATTTTCAAATTAACGCATTAGTATATATGGACCATTATACAATGAACCTCACTTTAAAAGTGTGGAAACAAAAAAATCAAAGCGAAAGAGGACATT
>CAYVEI010000130.1:12244-13832 GCA_964450515.1 uncultured Terrimonas sp.
ATGAACCTCACTTTAAAAGTGTGGAAACAAAAAAATCAAAGCGAAAGAGGACATTTTGAAACCTACCAGGTAAAGGATATTTCTTCGGAAATGTCGTTCCTTGAAATGTTCGATGTACTGAATGAAGCATTAGTTGAAGAAAACAGGGAACCTATTGCGTTTGACCACGATTGCCGGGAGGGTATTTGCGGCATGTGTTCCATGTATATCAATGGTCGTCCGCACGGGCCGTGGCACGGTACCACTACCTGCCAGTTGCATATGCGGGCTTTTAAAGACGGCGACACCATTGTGGTAGAACCCTGGCGCGCCAATGCTTTCCCCGTAATTAAAGACCTGATCGTTGACCGGCATGCCTTCGACAGGATCATACAGGCAGGCGGCTACATTTCGGTTAACACGGGAAACGCGGTAGACGGCAATGCCATACCTGTTAAAAAAGAAAATGCCGATGCAGCCTTCGCCGCTGCTGCCTGCATAGGCTGCGGCGCCTGCGTGGCGGCCTGTAAAAACAGCTCCGCTATGCTTTTTGTATCTGCAAAGGTTTCGCACCTTGCTTTATTACCACAGGGCGGGCCGGAGAAAAGAACCCGCGTACTTAACATGATTGAGCAAATGGATAAGGAAGGATTTGGTTCCTGCACCATGACGGAAGCCTGCGAAGCCGTTTGCCCCAAAGAAATTTCCGTAGATAATATTGCCAGGCTAAACGGGGAGTATCTTGCTGCCGCAGGTACTATTGATAAGTAAAAGCAGGTTTGCAACCTATGCAAACGAATAATATTTCTATAGACCCTGTTGAAAACGAAGTTGCATTTCAAAAAAATGTTCAGCTTGCTATTCTCCGGCTCGATAAAATGCATCCTGTTGTTTCCGGCAACAAATGGTTCAAGCTGCAATACTACATACAGGATGCGCTGAGCAAAGGATTTCATTCATTGTTAACTTTTGGCGGGGCTTATTCCAACCATATAGCCGCTACGGCATATGCTGCAAATGAATACGGACTTAAAACAATTGGCATTATCAGGGGAGAAGAACCGCAGCAATGGTCGCACACCCTGCAGGAAGCAGCCGCCAGCCATATGCAATTTGCTTTTTTACCCCGGAATGAATACGATGCTATAAAAAGAAATGCCTCCTCCTCAAAGCCGGAACAACAGTTTGGAAAAGTATACGTTATTCCTGAAGGAGGATTTGGCCCATTAGGTATGCAGGGTGCAGCAAACCTATTACGTATTACAGATACCAGTGCCTATACGCATATTGTTTCAGCAGTTGGTACAGGCACAACCATATCCGGTATTATACAGGCAACAGGTGCTCATCAGCAAATTACCGGCATAAGCGCTATGAAGCATAATTTTAGCCTGAATGATGAAATCCAATCCTTATTAAACATGCCCCTGCCCGGCAGGTTTCGGTTGATACATGATTATCATTTTGGAGGATACGCAAAATATACACCCGCATTAACGGCATTTATGAATACCTTTTACCATACAACAAACATTCCGCTGGATTTTGTTTACACTGCAAAAATGATGTATGGTATATTCGACCTGATGGGGAAAGATTTTTTTTCACC
>CAYVEI010000131.1:0-7770 GCA_964450515.1 uncultured Terrimonas sp.
ATGAGCGTACTGGCTCAGGATTCTCTGAGAGTAGACAGCATGATTTTGTCCAACAGAAGCGGGCTGGAGAATATCTTACAGGGAAGTGTAGCCGGATTAAGAGTAAAAAGCTGGTCTGGCACGCCAGGCACCCAATCCACACTTAACCTTCGCGGATTAAGCCTTGATCCAACCGGTCAATCTACAATGCCCCTTATCCTCATCAATGGAGTTCCTGTTATTGGCGGTCCTTCCAATGTAACAGGAATAAACCCGCTGAGCTATTATTCGCCCGAACAGGTGGAACGTATTGAAGTGATCAAAGATATTGACCGCCTGGCGGCTTATGGAGTGCTGGCGCCTAACGGAGCGCTTAACATTATTATGAAGGAGGGCCAGCCCGGATCCATTCATGTACGCGGCAGCGCATTTGCCGGAGTTAATTTTCTGCAGGATATGGACTACCGGAAAGATGCCTTTTACAACTTTAATACCAGGGGCCGCAGGGAAGTGTATAGTAACGGAGCAATGGTTCACGCACAAAATGTGCTGGTGGATGGCGCCGGTACTTACGGCTCTTACCTGTTTGGGTTAACCAATCACCAGGATAAAGGCATTATAAAAAATACGGAATCCGGACGCCAGTCCCTGTTCCTGAATGCAAAATATAATATTACTGAACGTTTCTCTGCACATTTCTACAATAACCTGGCGCTTGCGAACCGGAACGGGCGTTATGCCGGGGAATATAGCCGGGATCTTACCCTGCCGGTTATTGCCGATGAAAACTTCTTTATGGACAAGAACAGGAATATCGGGCTTGTTTCATCCATGGGGCTAGCCTACGAGCTCGGCACCGGCTTCAAAATCAGCTCTGTTGCCGGCATGTCTTATGAAGGAGCAAGCCGTGATATATATATTCCTTCAGGCGTGCTGGAAGGAAATATTTATGCATCAAGCGTAGCTTATAAAAGACAACTGATCACAGTAAATACCTCCTTAAACTATTTGCGCGATCTTTCGGATGCGCTGCACTTGGATATGACGCTTGGTAATGAGCTTAGAAGTACAGACGACAGGCTCACCTCGGTGAGCGGGCAACGCAGTATGGAAAACGGAGGATCGAACTATGTAAAAGTGGTTACAGGATATAATGCCAATCAAACCGATGCTTTATCAGATCATGAAAAGGAAAAGCTGCTATCTTTTTACGGTATCTGGAAATGGAAGTACCAGAAATATCTTGCAGTGAACATGGTGCTTCGTGCCGATGGAAGTTCATTGTACAAAAACAAATGGGCGCTTTACCCGGCATTGGGCATTCATTATGATCTGAAAAGCAGCCTGAAAATACCGGTAAAAGTGAATGCCTCCATCGGTAAAACAGGAATGTTGAACAGACCGGAGGTTTACCGCGGAGCCCTGGATGCATACGGTGACTATTATGGAGGTAATTACCTCGGAATAGGGCAGCTTTATCCTGCTTTCGGAAATGCGAAAAGTGTTGGCGTTACCCAGGTAGATGCAGGATTGTCTTTTGATATACTCCCGTCGCTTACACTTTCCGTTAACTATTTTAGTAAAACATACCGCGATTTTACTTACCAGAGATTACTGCCCAATATTAGCGGCATTGACTACGAATATGAAACCGGCGGAGCGCTTGGGCTGTCGGGAGTTGAAATAAGCCTCGATGCAAAATGGGTTCAAACCAAACAGTTTACCTGGACAAGTAACCTGAATATGGCGCTCTACAAGAATAAAGTGAAGGAACTGCCTGCTGATATTGAAAATACCAGCCTTGCATACCTGGGTGCGCTTTCAAAAGGATCTGCTGTAACATCGCTAATTGCCTGGGAAGGAAAGCAGCCAAAAGTTATCGGTAACAGTGAGCCTAAGGGTTTTGGAGGGTTAACTAACACCTTCAGATACGGGAATGTTTCTGCCAGCATGATCCTAACCTATGCCTGGGGGTCTAACATTATGGCGGAGTCTTTTAGCAGCAGGTATTATGCAGACAAGGTAGGCAATGATTTTCCGCTTAAGAGTGCGGAAGCACCCTATTACCTGGTAAGCACGGATACAGACAGCCGTACGGTTTACCAGGGGATCAGGACCGTTGAAGACGGAAGTTTTGTCCGGCTGAGCAGGGCATCAATTTCCTGGCATTTGAGTTCGGTATCTAAAAAATGGGCACAGTTAACCGATCTGGAAGTATTTGTTCGTGGCGACAACCTGCTCACGCTTTCCAGCTACAGTGGTATTAACCCGGAGGAAAATATTACAGGGGTACGTAACCATGATCTGAGTTATACAGGAACACCCCTGCCTTCTTCGGTTGCAATAGGATTAAAACTGGTTTTTTAGAATGATGATGCAAAAAATGAACAATATGAAATGTTGGAAGTTCATACCGGTAGCAGTAATGGTCATCCTTTTTTCGTGCAGCAAGACCCTGACGATTGAACCGGAAAACAGAACGGTTCCGGAGGGATATTATAATTCGGCTCAACGGATCCAGCAGGCGGTTATTGGAGGATATGTAGATCTCAGGCGGGCGCTGCTGGCTAATTATGCCTGGATGATGTATGGTGAGGCGCGTGTTGGGGATCTGCATGTTGTTGTTCCTTACCAGGAAATGGTGGCAAACCAGGAACTAACGGCAGATAACCGTTACCTGGCAGAGCTTTCCGACTGGGGATATTTTTATGATGTGATCAGGGATGCCAATGATATACTGGATATAGTAGCCTATGCAGATGGGGAGGCCCTGAGTACTTATCAGGGTAATCTGTTCAAAGGCGAAGCACTGGCGCTCAAGTCAATGGCCTATTTCTATCTTGCCCGCATTTGGGGAGCTATCCCGTCTGCTGAAAAAAACGACTTCGGAAAGCGCCTGAGCAGCGAAGAAGCGATAACGCAGGCTGCTTCATGGGCAGCCGAGGCCAAAGAGTTGGTGCCCTGGATACTGACCAATGATGATGGTATTGAGAGTGTTGCTTTAACGGCAGTAAGGTTTAACAAAACAGCCGTTACCTCACTTCTTGCCCAGGAACAACTGTGGCTGGGGAAGGCACAAAATGCCTACGACCTGCTGAGCAATACATTTACAGCCGGTACTGCTGATAGCCTGTCTGGTTTTGGTTTATCCAACGGAAAAGACAGGCGTACCGATGATATTCCCGAGACTCCGCTGAACGGCAGTGTAGTGCGTATGTCTTTAGACAGGCTGAATGCAATTTACCCAACGGGGGATGCACGCCGTGCAGGTATGTTTAATATCTCAGCAAGTGAAAATATAGCTACGCTGATCATCAAAGATGCCAGTATGGTAGAGTTGTTGCCGCAACGTGAAATAAACCTGCTTTTTGCAGAGGCTGCCTGGCGGTCGCAACGGCTGGAGGAAGCTAAAGCATACCTCACTATTGCTGCAACCGGTGCAACAGAAGATTATGCTGCTTTAACAGAAGATACATTCGGCGCCGCGCTCCTGCTTGAACGGCAACGTATGCTGGTAGGCACAGGGCAGCGTGTTTTTGACCTGATAAGATTTGGTGAAGTGAGTTCATATATACCCCGGTTTACTGAAGATGACGTAGAGAAAGGGGCTGCCTATTGGCCGCTTTCAGCAAGCAGTATGAAGGGCAATGCATGGAGCCAGAACAGTTTTTGGTCGAATCCTTAATAGCGTGTATAAAAAGTTGAATCGAAAAAAACAAATATAATGAAGGCATTAATGAGAGGAGCTTGTTTCCTTTTTGCAGTACTGATGGTCTCCTTAACCGGAACTGCTCAATCGGTAATGACCGGTAAGGTAAACGATTCGGATGGTAATCCGGTGGTAGGGGCGTCTATTAATATAAAAGGGAAAAATGCAGGCACTACCACAGATACGACCGGGAGGTTTCGCCTGCGGCTTCAAACCGGGGATACCCTGCTTTGCTCATCTGTTGGTTTTGATTCCCGTCAGATCGTATTCAGAAAAGCCTCCGATCTCACGATCACTCTTAAAGGAGATAGCAAAACGCTGGGCGATGTGGTGGTTACCGGTTATAAAAGCCAGATCAGGCAGGAAATAACAGGCTCTGTTACGATGATAAAAATGGACAAGATAACAGAAGGCCAGGCAGCAGAATCTTTCGGCTCATTATTACAGGGTAAGGTAGCCGGAGTAAACATCCAATTGAACTCGGGGGAACCCGGCGCCACGCCTGCTATCATCATCAGGGGGCTGGCTGCGGTAACCCGTGGCGATGCCTCGGCTATTTCCGAACCGCTGTATGTAATTGACGGGATTCCCATCATTTCAAAAACGAGCAGTGATTTTGCCATTACCAGCACCAATGTGCTGGCAGACCTCAATCCCAGTGATATTGAAGACCTTGTGGTATTAAAAGATGCCTCTGCTGCAGCTATTTACGGCTCAAGGGCCGCCAACGGGGTGATCCTGATCACTACCAAAAAAGGAAAAAGAGGCAAACCCCAGATCAATCTTAATATTCGCACGGGGGTCAACTTTGTTCCGCAATTACAGGATGTTGCAGGGGGGATCAAAGAACGGGAACAGGTGCAACGGCTTTATGATCTTTACGCTCCGTACGGTGTGTATATGCCTGCAATGTACACGGATGTAACCAACCCGTTCTATAATAATTCTTCCGACTGGCAGGACTACCTGTACAGAACATCGCTCACCCAGGACTACAATGGTTCTATCCGGGGAGCAGGCGACTTTGGTCAGTATAGCATCAGCATGGGTTATATGGATAGTAAGGGGATTTTGTTTAATACCGGCTTCAAACGCTATAGTATTATGGCCAATACCAGCTTAAATGCTTTAAAGAATGCTTTGGTCATTAATAATACATTGGCTATTTCCCGAACAGACCAAAATAGAAATCCTGATGCCCTTTCCACCAATAATTCTACATTGCTGCCGCTTCCCGGTGATCCGCTTGTAAAAGGTGCGGAAGTATTTCAGCCGGGTAATTATTCTAACGTCAATGACCGGATACGTTTCAGCTCCGAGGCTGCATTAAATATTGCCAGAAATTTAAGTTATAAGGCCAGCTTAAGTCTTGAGTATCTGCGGAGCATGGCGGATTCTTTGGTTGAATCAAGACGAACCCTGCGGGCGTCTAACAAGAGCGGCGCCGGTGAAAACCGAAACGTGCTTTTACAGAATACACTCACCTATACGCCAAAGTTTGGAAACGGGAACAGCTTAAGCGTGCTGCTCGGTCAAAGCATGGAGAAAACAGAGTCAAAAATAACCACGGTGAACAGTGTTAGTGCTGCACCTACCCTGTCGCAAACGGTGAACTGGCCAAAGGGCAACAGCATTGGCTCCAGCAACTATACCGCCAGTAGCATGTTGTCTTATTTCAGTCGTATAGATTATTCCTTTCAACAAAAGTACCTGCTGGGCGCATCTATACGTACCGACGGATCGTCAAAGTTCGGAAAGGCAAACCGCTGGGGAGTGTTCCCCTCCATCTCGGCAGGCTGGAATTTTTATAAAGAGGACTTTTTTTCTAATGCAGGCTGGCTAACGAATGGTAAAATACGCGGTAGCTATGGATTGTCGGGAACAACCTGGGATAATAACTATCTCGCCCTGGGCATTATGGACGGGGGATCGTTGGACCAGTATAGTTCCCTGGTGCAGATTGCTTACGGCGGCGTGGCCGGGTTTACGCCAACCTGGCTTAACGGCTTTAAGAATGATAACCTTACCTGGGTAAAAACTTCGATGGCCAATATTGGTTTAGACTTAAGTTTGTTCGGGGGAAAGGTAGAGGTTATTGTGGATGCGTACGAAAAATTAACCAAGGGCTTACTGTTATCAACTTCCCTGCCCACTACTTCGGGGTATAACGAAGTATACCGCAACGCAGCGGATGTGCTTAACCGCGGATTGGAATTTACGGTGAGCACCAACCTGAATTTTGGCAACAGTTTTTCCTGGAATACCAACCTGAACTTTGCCTATAATAAGAACCGGGTGGTGAGGCTTCCCGATGGAAATGCCGATATTATTAAAGTAAGCACCTCGGGGCAGGACTTTGGGTCTATTGTGCGAACAGGCGCCCCGCTGAACGGGTTCTTCTTCTATGAATCGCAGGGTATTTACCAGGCAGAAAGCGAGATACCGGTAGATCCCAAAACAGGGAAAAAGCTGGTAGGGCTGCAAAACAAGAACCTGCAGGTGGGAGACCGTAACTTCAAAGATCAAAACGGTGATTACCGTATAGATGTTACAGACCGTGTATACTCCGGAGACCCCAATTCAAAATGGACGGGTGGATGGACGAATGATTTCATATATAAAGGATTTAGCCTGAACCTGGTTTCAACTTTTGTTATTGGCAGAAGCATCGTGAATACGGTGTTGCTTGAACGGCTCCAGTTGGGTAAGGGTTTTGCCGGCAGTTCTTCTTTGCCCAATTTCGACAACTATACAATCTGGGAACAGAGTGGTGATAATGCCAGGTACCCTACTTTAAACCCCTGGGGTGATGCTTCACAAATTGTTAATTATGATTCCGAGTATATAGAAGACGGCTCTTACTTCAAGATCAAATCAGCGACTTTGTCTTACACTTTTAACAAAAGGATAATGCCGCGGCTTCCATTTGAAAGAATGCGGGTGTATTGCACGGCAGACAACCTGGTTACTTTCCAGAAATATAGCGGGCCGGATGCAGAGCTGGTTACCATTGATGGTTTTGACCTGTCCAAAGGTTACCCGATGCGCAGGATGTTGTTGTTTGGAGTTTCTTTAGCGTTATAATTCATAAAAATGATTAAGTGAATTAATATGAAAAATAAAACAATCCTTGCTGTTTGTTTAGTGGCTATAACCCTTACCGGGGAATCCTGCAAGAAGTGGCTGGATGAGCTGCCCATTAATACCGTAACAGAAGACCAGGCATGGAAGACGGGAAGTGATGCTGAGGGTGCGGTAGCGGCGGCTTTCGCCATTTTCCGCAGGGCGCTGTCGGGGTTAACTAAAGACGACACACCGGCAACTACCCGTTACGGGTCCTGGGGAGATTATTATTTCTGGGGTGATTCCCGTTCGGGCGATTGGATCACTCCCAATAATGATGGAGACTGGGAGGCAGGCTTTCAAAACCATTTGATCCAGCGGACCGAGCTGGAACCAATGACCAATTGGCGGCTTTATTACAGGGCTATTGAGCAGTGTAATCTTGTGATGGAGAAAATTCTTGACATCACCACAGGGCTTACTGAAGAAAGGAAAAAGCAATTGATGGCAGAAGCGCGTTTTTTAAGAGCAATGTCACACTTTTATGCTGCAAGAATCTGGGGAGATGTTCCCATTAACCTTGAAGCGCGGAATGTTGCGCCGCTGGGAAGGGAACCGCTCAATTCGGTGATGCAGATGGTGGTTGAGGAAGTTAATATGGCTATACCCGACCTGCCCTGGCAATATGAGGGAACAAGAAAAGAATCTATGTCGAGGGGTACCAAAGGTGCGGCCCTGGCGCTGAAAGCCCACGCATCTATGTGGTTGAAGGATTATCAGGGCGCTTCGGATGCTATTAAAGAAATCATCAATTCCCATATTTTTAAGCTTGTGCCCATAAGTGAGTTCCGGATTTTATTTGATACCGGCCTGTCGGAAGAGATGATATTCCAAATGTATTATGATATAAAGAAAGGGGAATTTGCAGATTATTATGGACACATTATGACCTATTATCTCACCAATCCTTATACAGACAGAGGAAACCTGTCGCTGGCGGTACCCAAATCAAAAATACT
>CAYVEI010000131.1:7870-13799 GCA_964450515.1 uncultured Terrimonas sp.
ATCCTTATACAGACAGAGGAAACCTGTCGCTGGCGGTACCCAAATCAAAAATACTGGAGATATATCCTGATTATGCAAGGGACGGATCCGACAAAAGGGTGCCGGAATTTTTTCAAAGCATAGATTTTTCTGTAAGCAGCAGTGAACTGAGACCCATATTCCCGGATCCGCTGCAGAACGGGGAAAGGGAAATTATGTTTGCCAAATTCAGAAAGGTAAAAGACCGGAGCTATAGCCTGATGGAAGGACCGGTTCCGGTTTTCAGATATGCCGGCTTGTTACTTTTAAAGGCTGAGGCCGATGCAAGACTGGGCAATGTGGCCGATGCGCTGGAAAATCTGAATGCCATTCGTGCCCGCGCAGGTATTCCGCTTTTCACAAGAGACGATCAGCCAACGGTAATTGAGGAAGTGCTGGAAGAAAGACGGAGGGAGCTGATTGGTGAGTTTCACCGTGTGTATGACCTGGTTCGCCTGGGGCGTCTTCACGAGTTCAATCCTTACATTACAGCGCAGGGAGAAAAGGATGGCGCGGGGTTTTTCCCGGTAAGTGATGAGGCTTTTGCAAACAATCCCAATATGGAACAAACTTATTACTGGCAGTTTAATCAGTAGGGGTGAATGGTGAATATGTGAGAGGTGAAATCTCAGGGCTGAACTTAAAATGTCAAACGATAAACAAGGTATACGAATGAAACGAAGCATGATAAGTTTTTCACACAGGGAGATGTATCTGCGGAGTTCCCTGCCTGTCCGGTCAGGCGGGTATTCGGCAACTGAAAATATAAAAATGTAACGAATGAAATCAATGATCGCAATAGCGCTTGCAAGTATGGTGTTTATTTCGGGATGCAGCAAGGATTATTTTGCAGACGGGGGTGTTCTGGATATGGAAGAAACCGCAACCTTAGGCAAATCCACAATGGATTACCTGAAAAGCCATGGCGAATTGTTTGACACCCTTACCGCACTGATCACGCTGAGCGGGCTGGAGCCGGTGGTTAATGCAAACGGAACAACTTTCCTGGCCCCCCAGAACTATTCCATACGTAATTATTTTAACCTGGTATTTCCGGATCCGGAAAAAAGACCGGCAACATTCGCCGACATTCCCCAGGATGAAATGGATAAGATCACAGCGATACTTAAAAATTATATTATTCCCGATCAGGAGATCGTTCGTGCCGGATTAGCTACAACCTATAGTTATGCAACAACTTACGGGGATAAAAAAGCACGCTTTAATCTGGTACAGGGTGATTACTTAGGCAATGTGAATATGGGAGCTAAGTACATTGTCTTTTCCCTGAACATGAGTGAACCGGGTCAAAAGGAGCAGTATCAGTCTGTGCAGATAATATCCTCAGACCTCCGGTCTGCCAACGGGATCGTTCAGGTGCTGAATGCTGACACACATATTTTTGGATTTAATTAGGTTATGAAGATGAAACACAACAGAAATATTTGCTTGTTTTTAACGGCAGTTTTTGCGTGCGCAACGCTCCTGATGGGTGGCTGCACTAAAATACCCCAGGAAGGGAGCATCGCCCCGGATATTAATTACAAGAACAGGAAGCAGTATGCTATTTCGGGGTTGGGGCAAAATATTGGCGACTTTAACGCTTCAACGTCAACGCTACCCCTGAAGTTCGAAATTGTTAACATCCGGGAGCCCAACGGAAAAACCGTGGCGGCGTTAAATAACGAGTTGCCGGTTATTCGCTATAAAGAAGCGATTGTAGGCAACGAAAGCACGGAAGAGCTTCTTCTGAAGTCAGACACAGTGATGGTTCCGGCAGTGAGCATCAATGAGCATACCGGTAAGCTGGAAATACTGGAAGGAAACCTCATTCCTGCCGGAGAATATCATTTTGACATCCAGATATCGAACCTGTCGGGAAGCAAGTTGCTGACAGACGCTCTTGTTGTGGAATTTAAAGAGTTTGATGTAACAGAATGGTCATCCGGGATGGCCAAACAACCCGAGATAGAACGCGTGGGCGATTCACCCAATCAAATTCGTTTTGTGGGATACTTAGATGATCAGCCCCTCCCCGGTGACTTTATTGATTTTACCAAAAACCGTTCTGCAGGGTTCAAAGGCACCTTTGTGAATGATACCGATGACGGGGAAATATGGAGTGTAAAGTTCCCGGTAAAAGAATCGGATACTTATTGCACCTGGAAAATGGCGGAAATGATAAACGGGGTAGAGGAGGTAAGCTATGAATCATTCAATTTCAAATTTGTTATTGGACTCCCCGGCAGCTATGTGGTTCGATTATATAAATAAAAAAATACGTGGATGAAACATTTTTTTAAATATCTCTGTTTGGCTTTGGCTTTATTAATAATGGCGGGCCAGGTTGCTGCACAAAATGAAAAAAGCAAAAAGGTGCTGCTGATAGGCGTTGACGGCATTATTAATACCGCTATAGATTATGCTTCCACACCGGGCATTGACAGGCTCAGGGCAAATGCCTCTTATAGTATGAATGGTTACGGAGGCGTTCCGGCATATTCAAGCTCAGGCTGGTCAACCATGCTCACCGGTGTTTCGGCGGATAAGCATGGTGTAACGGCAAATAAATCTTTTTCCGGGAACAATTTTATGCAATATCCCTCCGTGGTAAGCCGTATCAAGTCTGCCATTCCTTCTATTAAGGTGGCATCCGTTGTGCGTACTCCGGAAGTTAATACGCTCCTGAACCAGTCTGCAGACTATACGTTCCAGTATGCTTCCGATGAAGAAGTGTATAATAAATCGGTAGAGCTCCTTAATCAAACCGATATGGGGGCGGTATTTGTGCAATTCAGCAGTCCGGCCGAAGTGGGGGAAGATGTAGGATTCCAGCTTCGCCAGGCACAGTACGTGCTGGCTATTCAAAAGATTGATCAATATGTTGCAGGATTACAGACGGCTATTCAGTCGCGTGCAGGTTATGCTGATGAAGACTGGAATATCTTCCTGGCTTCTACGCATGGAGGAACAGAGTCTGGTATTCCACAGAGCACAACACCGGAAGAGTTTAATGTGCCCGTTATTTTGTCGGGAGCTGAAATGGACAAAAAAGAGCTGATTGGTACTGCCCTGGCTCCCAGGGAAAATTCGGACAATATTTTAACGATTAACAAAGCGCCCTCGGGCGATAAAACATACGTACGTATCCCCATCAATGGAACCGCTTTACAGGGGATGCGAAAATACACCATTGAGTTTTGGGTGAAAGCGGGTGACAACAGCAGTGATCCTGCTATCATGGGAGATAAGGACTGGGATTCGGGCGGCAATCCCGGTTTTATCATCTGCAGAAGCGGTTCAACCTGGAAGATCAATTTTGCCAATGATAAACGTACGCGTTACGACATTGGTTCAACCAAACCGCTGGAAGATGGTAACTGGCATCACCTGGCTATTACGTTTGATATGACAAAGCAATGCAATGTTTATCAGGACGGAGAATTAGTAGCAGCATCCGCGCTGACCTATAAAGATGCAGACAATATGCTCTCGCCTTATAATTATATCTGCCTGGCACAGGAGGGAACGCAGGGATATGGCGGCGGGGCGCCTAACTGGGCCGGTACTTTCAATGAAGTGAGGATATGGACGGATGTGCTGTCTGCCGAAACGATCCGGAACTATATGTACCTCCGCAATATTGAAAACAGCAGTCATCCCAACAAGGCCTCATTAAACCTTTACCTGAAAATGGATGAGGTAAGAGGTAGCGTAATAAAAGACCATAGTGGTAAGGGAAATGACGGCGAGCTGGTTGGTCCTGCCAGCGAGCGCCATCCATACTATCCGATTGGACTTACCGACGTGGCTGTTAATGTGCTGAGCCATTTTGGAATACGTGCCGATGGAAGCTGGGGGCTTGAAGGAAGCGTGCTGAAGTCGAATGTTCCTTTCCGTTTGTTTAAAGTACCCAACTAACCCAAAAATAATATGGTAATGAGACTGAATGTAAAAATTTTTTTAGTGCTGCTTGTTGCAGGTATTGTGGGGGTAGCTTCCTGTACAAAGGAAAAGCTGAAACATGAAGTGGCTGACAGGGAACAGCTCATTTCGGGCCGGCTATCCGGCACCTGGGCAGTCCCGGGTAATATTGTTACACCTGAAAACGTGCCGCCGGAAGTGTTTGGCGCCATGCGCCTGGTATTTACTACAGATGAAACCGGTAATCCATCGCAGTTCCTGGCTCAGGGTTGCCCGATCATATTTGGTAATGCCGGCGCCGGAACTTGGGCGGTTACCGGAACTGACGACAGCGCGAAGGTGAATTTGACAGGTGTTGATCCGGTGGATGAATTTAATGTCAGCGTTACATCATCTACCCTCACGATCTCCTTTTATATGGGATGGGAGAATACCGATACTAAAGCAACAGGAAAAGGGAATTTCCGGGTAACCCTCACCCGTCAATAAAAAATAAAAAATACAGGGATGAAAAAAAATAATAGTAAGTTATTTGTTCTGCCGGTTTCGATGATTATGCTGAGCATAATGCTGTTCATGTCGTGCAAAGAAAAATTCGACCATACCATTGATTCCACCAATCCGGTTATTGTGAGTTATAACCCGGCATCGGCAGTGGAAGGCATTGCGGTGAACAGTGATCTGGTATTAACTTTTGACAAACATATTAAGAAAGGAGTTGGTGATATTGTTATTACCAGTCAGTCAGATACACAGCGTATAGACATTACCTCAGATGCCGCAACTATTGGGAGCGACAAACGGGTGCTGATCATTGATCCGCCGGTTGATCTGGAAGCAGACGAATCTTATACCGTTGTCCTGGAGCGGGGCATCGTTACCGATCTGTTAGGAAATCAGTATATGGGAATGTCGGACGGGTTTGCATGGGCTTTTAAAACAGTTGGAACAAGTGGTTTGGCGCTTACGTCCATCAATCCTCTTCCGGGTAGCAATGATGCATCCCTGTTTAAATTTGAACTGACTTTTGCCGTAAATGTGAAAAAGGGTACCGGAAATATTGCTGTGTATAAAACTTCCGGGGATGCAAAGGTAGCCGAAATACCGGTTTCAGGTCAGTCGGTAACAGTAAACGGTAAAAAGGTAATAGTGCGGCTGGGTACACCGCTTGAATTTGCCAGCGAATATTACGTGATAGCAGATGCGGGAACCATTGTGGATGATGCTGGTAAAGCATTTGAAGGATTTTTAACGCCTGCTTCCTGGAGCTTTACAACTACAAGCGGCAGCGGGAACAGCCTGCTTGTTTACCTGCCGATGGATAATGACCTGTATGATGTTAGTGGCAACCGGTTTGATGCCATGCAGGGTGAATTTGCTACGGCCGATGTTACTTTTGTAACTGATCCGCAACGTGGAAGAGTAGCTTCATTTAATGCAGGCTCTTATGCAGTACTTCCAAAACATGATTTATTAAGGCCGGGTCTTTCACAAAGCTTCAGTTTTAGTTTCTGGACAAAACTGCCACCAATAGGTTCCGATCCTGTACTATTCGCCAATTCTGACTGGGATAGTGGTGGTAACCCCGGATTTATTTTCTGTCTCGACGGAGCGCTTAGCTATACAGGGCCGGGGTCAGAGGGCAGAGGCTGGTTACTTAAAATTGCCGATGGAGCAGAAGGAGGAAGTACCCGTTTTGACTGGAGGGCAAATGAAGCAACTCCCCAGGCGCCTGCTTTGGCTGATGAACAGTGGCACATGGTAACTGCTGTGGTTGACCAGAGCGCCAAGCGGCTGCGGGTTTATCTTGATGGAGTGGAATATCCCAGAGGCACAGCTTTTGACCTGAACCTTTTTCAGGCTTCATTGTGGGATAGAACCAATGATTATCCCTTCACAATATGGGAAGATGGCACCGGAAAGTACAATGCAGGAAGTGATACAAGAAAAGCGCTTAGCGGGTTTGTGGATGATGTGAGAATTTACA